>JAEXGP010000010.1 GCA_023450775.1 Actinomycetes bacterium
GCTCGATCCAGGCACGCACCGGCCTGGCGGCCGTTGTCTGAAGAGCATCGGGCCGCCTGCGGCGGCGCTCATCGCCGTTCCGCTCGATCCAGGCCTCGCTGGCTCGGCTGGATCGACCGGGCCTCCGGCGGCGCTCATCGTTGGTTCCGGTCGATCCAGGCACGCACCGGCCTGGCGGCCGTTGTCTGAAGAGCATCGGGCCGCCTGCGGCGGCGCTCATCGCCGTTCCGCTCGATCCAGGCCTCGCTGGCTCGGCGGATCGACCGGGCCTCCGGCGGCGCTCATCGCCGTTCCGCTCGATCCAGGCCTCGCTGGCTCGGCGGATCGACCGGGCCTCCGGCGGCGCTCATCGTTGGTTCCGCTCGATCCAGGCACGCACCGGCCTGACGGCCGTTGTCGGCGGACCGACCGAGCGGATCGACCGGTCAGCCCAGGACGGCGCCGCTGCGGTTGATCGCGGCGGCGTCGGTGCCCAGGTAGGAGGCGACGACGGCGGGGTGCTCCAACACCTCGGCCGGTGGGCCCTCCACCAGCACCGAGCCGAGCTCCATGGCGACCAGGCGGTCGCAGAGCCCGGACAGCAGCGGCATGTCGTGCTCGATCACGAGCAGCGCCGCGCCCGTGTGGTCGCGGATGCGCCGCAGCAGCGGCCCGAGCGCCTCGGTCTCGCGCTGGGCGACGCCGGCCGACGGCTCGTCGAGCAGCATGAGCACCGGGTCCTCGGCCAGCAGGCAGCCCAGCTCGACGATGCGCCGGGTGCCGGTCGACAGGACCGACGTCGGCGTGTGGGCGTAGCGCTCGAGGCCGAGCATCCGGGTGAGCTCGTGCACCCGGACCATCGTGTCGTCCTCGGCCAGGTACGACGCCGGCATGCGCGTGGCGTCCGCGACCATCGACCGGCTGCCCACGCCCCGCTCGCACGCCACCGCGAGCGTCTCGGTGACCGTGAGCGACGGGAACAGACGGGCCTCCTGGAACGTGCGCCCCATGCCGCTGCGGGCCCGCTCCGACGGCGTCCACGCCGTGACGTCCACGCCGCGGAACACGATGGAGCCGCCGTCGCGGTCATCCGCGTCGATGCGGTGGAACCCGGACACGCAGTCCATGAGCGTGGTCTTGCCGGCGCCGTTCTGGCCGATCAGGCCCACGATCTCGCCCGCGTGCACCGTCAGGTCCACGTGGCTGAGCGCCTGGACGCCGCCGAAGCGCTTGGTGACGTCGCGGCAGCGCAGGACGGTGGCCCGACCGGCCGCGGGCTCGTCGGCTCCGAGCGGCGCCGGCGCGTCGAGGGCGGTCAGATCGACGTTGGCGAGCACCTCGTCGGCTTCGTCCGCGGGCCCGTCCTCACCGCCAGCCGCGCCCGCACCCTCGATGAACACCGAGCGGAGCAGGTCGGGCCGCTCGAGCAGCTCGCGGGTGGGGCCCTCGAAGCGGACCGTGCCCTTCTCCATGAACACGGCGCGCTCGGCGAGCGTGAGCGCCACGTTCACCGACTGCTCGACCACCACGATCGTCATGCCGCCCTGGTTGAGCGTGCGGACCACGTCGCAGAGCGCAGCGACGACCAGCGGCGACAGGCCGAGGGAGAGCTCGTCGATCAGCAGCACCCGCGGGCGCAGCAGGAGCGTCATGGCCAGGGCCAGCTGCTGCTGCTCGCCGCCGGAGAGGTCACCGGCGAGCTGCGAGCGCCGCTCCTCGAGGATGGGGAACAAGCGATGGACCTCGGCCAGGTCCTCGTCGATGCGGGCCGAGTCCTTGCGGAACGTCCAGCACGACAGGCGCAGGTGGTCCGCCACGCTCAGGGTGGGGAACACGGCCTTGCCGCCCGGCATGAGGGCCACGCCGTCACGCACGATCTGCTCGGGCGAGCGGCCGCCGATGCGACGGCCGTCGAGCGTGATGTCGCCGGACGAGCTCGACAGCCCGCACACCGCCTTGAGCAGCGTGGACTTGCCGGCGCCGTTGGTGCCGAGCAGGGCGACGATCTCGCCGTCGTGCACGTCGAGGTCGACGCCGAAGAGCACCTGCAGCTGCCCGTAGCTGACGTCGACGTCCTGGGCGCGGAGCAGCGGCTCGGGCCGGTCCCACAGCGCGCCCTCGACGGACCCGTGGAACGGCGGCGGCCCGTCCGACGCCGCCACCGCGCCCTCATTCTGTTGTGCTGGACCAGAAGGATCCTTCTGGTCCTGCACAACAGAACCGGAGAGGGGCTGGCCCTCCAGGTCCATTCCGGCGCGGCGGGCGATCGGCTGCACCAGCCGGTCGCGCAGGCGTGCGGCCAGTCCCGCCAGGCCGGCGGGCACCGCCCACAGCACCACGAGCACACCCACGCCGGCGCCCACCAGGCGGATGGTGGCGTCGAGGTCCTGCGCGCCGCGCAGCCCGGCGGCGCCGACGATCGCCCCGCCCAGCGAACCGAGCCCGCCGATCGTGGCGCCGGAGAAGACCTCGACGCTCTGCACCACCTGGTAGCTGCCCTCGCGGGCACCGTGCAGGAGCAGCACGTGGAGGCCGCCGGCCAGACCGGCCAGTGCGCCCGAGAAGATGAAGCCCTGCAGGGTGGCCCAGCGGGCCGAGACCGACGCCGCCTCGGTGGCCTTGCGGTTGTCGCGTGCGGCGATGAGCAGGCGACCCGAACGGGACCTCCGCACGCTGCGGGCGAGGATGATGCAGACCGCGAGCCAGGCGAGCGTGAACCAGAGCATCGCCCGCTCGTCCTCCAGGTCGATGCGGCCCCAGAGCAGCGGGCGCGTCACGGTCTGGGGGATGAGCTCGGGGAAGACGTTGGGGTTGAGCACGTAGCCGTCGAGGACCACGGCGAACGCCAGCGTGACGACCGCCAGGAACGGTCCCTTGATGCGCAGCGCCGGGACGCCGAGCAGCACGGCGACCAGCGCTCCCGTGGCGGTGGCCACCGCGAGCACCAGGAACAGGTCGATGTTCCATCGCGAGACCATGTTGCCAGCGACGATCGCCCCGGCCCCGACGATCGCGAACTGGCCCAGGCTGATCTGGCCCGCCCAGCCGGTCAGCACCACGAGCGACACGGCGACGATCGCCCAGACCCCCATGATCGACACCGAGAAGGCGTCGGACGGCCCGAGCTGCATGGGCACGACCACCGCGGCGATCACCAGCAGGACCAGGCCGGCGCGCTTGGCCCACTTGACCAGCGGCAGCGCCGCGACGGCCGGGGCGAGGCTGCGGACCAGATCCGCGTTGCGCCACCCGCCGTCGGCGTCGTGGGCCCGGGAGCGCTTGCCCTCGCCGACCAGCAGCGCCACCAGGATCACGATCAGCAGCGCCACGTCCACGAGCGACGGGGTGTCGGTGTTCCAGCGGACCAGCTGCTGCATGACGCCCAGGCCGATGGCGGCGCCGAACGCGACCGGGAGCGACTCCATGCGGGCGACGATGGCGGCGGCCAGCGCGGGCAGCAGGATGGCGGGTCCGGCCGCGGCGGACGGCGCGGCGCCCTGGAACGGCGCCTGCAGCACGAACGTGAGCGCCGCGAGCGCGCCGGCGATGGCCCACACGGCGGTCGTCAGGTTCCGGACCGGTACGCCCAGCAGGCGGGCCCGGTCGGTGTTCTCGGAAGCGGCCCGGATGGCGGTGCCGGCGAGCGAGCGACGCAGGAACCAGGCCAGGACGACGACCACGACCGGCACGACGGCCAGCGTGAGCAGGTGGTTGCCGTTGATGAGGACGGCGCCCACCTCGAACTCGGCCGAGTTGAGCGGCGTCTCGAACGCGCCCAGCACCATGCCCGAGGCGTCGAACAGGCGGGACGGGACGAGCAGCTCGATGCCGCCGAGCAGCTGGGCGAGGCCGATCGTGGCGACGGTCAGCACGAGGCGCGGCGCGTTGGTGAACCGGCGGATGATCGCCACCTCGACGAGCGCGCCGACGGCCAGGCCGAGCAGGGGGCCCACGAGCAGGGTGGTCCAGTACGGCCAGTCCCACGACACGAACAGGTGGACGGCGAACAAGCCGGCCACGCCGGCCATGGCCCCGTTGGCGAAGTTGATGACGCGGTTGGCCCGCCAGATCAGGATCAGGCCGACCGCGGTGAGCCCGGTGGCCGAGCCCATGATGGCGCCCGCGAGCACGACGCCCAGCGGTGCGCCCGAGGGCAGGAACGCGCCGAGCGCCAGCCACAGGAGACCCAGCCCGCCGATCCACACGGCGATGCGGCCCCACAGCGGCAGCGAGCCGTACGAGGGTCGCGGTGACGGAGCACCGCCGGGGTCGCCGCCGCCGCCGTCGTCACCGCCGGAGCCGTCGTCGTACCAGGGGCGGTCGGGGGGCGCCGCCGCACCGGCCGGGTCGATGAGCTGCTGGTCGACCTCGACCTGGGGAGCGACGCGCGTCCGGTCGGGATCGACGACGAGCTCGTGCGGGTGCTCCGGGATCGAGCCCGGGTGCGTGGTCATCCGAGCGCCGATCGAGGCGGCGAGGCGGGCCACTTGCCGATCGGGAACCGGGCCCCGCCGTTCGGGTCCTGATACGTGCCCGGCGACCGGGTCTGCACCGACTGGACCGACGGGTTCCAGAAGACCTCGTGGGCATCGTCGGTGGTGGTGTAGTCGTTCGGCCCGAAGCCCCACGTGCCGTACGGGCCGGTCCGCTTCGGGTAGTCGAACATGGCCTTCTCGAACGACTGCGGCGTCAGGTTGGGCCCGGCGCCCTGGATACCGATCGCCAGCAGGTAGAGCTGGTTGTAGATGAGCTCCACGCCGACCGACGGCTCGTCGGGGCGCACCGACTTGTACGCCCGGTAGCCGAGGCCCTGCCCGGCCGGCTGCGGGGCGCCGGCGAAGCTGATGCCGAACGCGCGGCCCCACTGGTCCTGCTGGAGGATCTGGCCGATCATGTCGTTGTCCACCAGCGCCACGCCGGTGACCACCCACTCGGGCTGGTAGTTCTGCTCCTTCGCCTTGGCGGTGAGGAACGTGAGGATCAGCGGGTCGCAGCCGCACACCACCGTGGTGATGTTCTCGGCCTTCAGCTTCTGGATGAGCGACCCCGCCTGGTCCGACATGCGCGGGATGTCGATCTGGTACTTCAGCGAGTCGACCAGGTCACCGGCCTTGCCCGCCTTCTGCAGGAGCGCGATGCCCGACCGGACGCACTCCTGGTACCAGGAGTTCTCGGGGGCGATGATCATCGAACGCCGGGGCTTGCCCTTCAGATCGCCGCCGGCGAGCGCCGCAGGCTGACCGGCCAGCTTGATGGCGTAGTAGCTCGACACGCTCTCGACGACCGTCGAGCAATCGGTGAACTGGCTCCACGACCACGGCCGACGCTGGTTCATCCACTCCCGGGAGGTGTACGGCACGCCGATGTTGATGACCTGCTTGGAGGCCAGCGCGTCGGCGTACACCGGCGAGACCGCGGAGATGTCCGCGAACGCCTTGATCTCCTGCGAGACCTTCAGGGCATCCGCCTGTGCCCCCTCCTGGCCGCCGCCGGTGGTCTCCTTGAGGACGTCGCCCTTGCCGTCCCACTGCACGAGCTCGATCTTGCGGCCGTAGAACTGGAACCGCTTGTTGAAGTAGTCGACCAGGCCCGCCACGGTCTTGGTGATCACCGCCGCGCTCTCGTTCGGGATCTTGGCGTTCGCCACCTTCGAGACCGCGTCGAGCATGCCGTTGGCGAAGCTGCCGATGCGCACCGAGACGATGATCTTGTCCTCGGTGACGCCGCGGGTCGTGGCGCCGCCGTTGCCGCCTGAGAACTGCACGCACGGCGGAGAGTACGGGTCGCCGGGGATCTGGGCGGCGCCGCAGCCGGCCACCTTGGCGGGACCCGTGTTGCGGCCGGTCGGGCCGTTCTTGCCGCCGCCCGAGCCGCCCGGCCCGCCCCCGGTGGAGACGTCAGCGGACGGGTCCAGGGCGCCCGCCGCGGCGGCGTCCGCCCCGGGGACCGTCTCGGTGGCACCGGCCACCTCGGCGTCCTCGGCGCTCACGCTGGAGTCGTCCGCCGAGCTCCCCGCGGACTCGACCCGCACCTCGCGCTGCTGGCTCGGCACCAGCACCGCGACCGCCAGGAAGATCGCCGCGAAGCCGATCAGCGGCCCGTAGCCCCTGAACAGCCGGTCACGTGCTCCGTCAGCCATGTCGTCCTCCGCCGCCTCGCCTGCGTCCTGTCATCCCGCCGTGCTCCGTCCCGCCCGTCACGGGATGACCCGTTTGGACCGTCGTCCGACCAGCCGGTCGCCGAGCGACAGCCCGAGCGCGCCGAGCAGCGCCAGCGTCCCCACCGCGACCCCCGCCTTGCCCGCGGTGCCGTCCTCCATCCCGCCGAGCGACGCGGTCGGCAGCACTGCCTCCTCGCGGGCACCGGCGACCGCCGGCGTGACGGGTGCGGCACCGAGATCGGTCGAGAAGTCGATCGGCGTCTCCATGTCGTACGAGCTGTCCAGACCCGTGGTGCCCAGGTCCGAGTAGCCGGTGGAGAAGTCGTCGACGGCGAACTCCTCCATGGGGAGCGGCTCGGTCACCTCGGTGATCTCGGGGAGCGGCTCCATGGGCGGGACCGAGTAGTCGGTGTCGTGCGTGGACACGTCGACGCCGCCGGCGAGCGCCTCGACCGAGCCCGATCCGCCGAACACGCCGAGCAGCACGTCGAGGACGGTGAGCAGGGTCGCGTTCTTGCAGTCCTGCGCGAGCAGGTCCTGACGCCACTGCTGCACCTCGGTGTCGATCTGGCCGAGGAACGGCATGATCACCTGCGTCCCGAAGGGCGGGTTCACGATCCGGAAGCCCATCGGGGTGACCCGCACCCCGTCGTCGCGCACCTCGACCTTCGGCAGCTCGAGCACCACGCCGAGCGGCGCGAGCAGCTGCTCGAGGCCGGCCTTGAACCCCTCGAGGTCGGCGAGGGCGTCGGCCGCCGAGCGGGGGAAGCCGAGCACGGTGGCGCTCTGGAACGAGAACGACCCGGTGGCGGAGTTGCGGGCGCCCGACTGCGCCGTCGCCTCCCACTTGGGCTGGTTGAAGGTGAACAGGCCGCCGAGCACGCGCAGCTGCGTGGCGGTGGAGACGGCGTGCGCCTCCCGGACCTGGCCGTCGAGCTTGGTCGTGACCTCGGTGCGACCGCCGTCGATGGCGATCAGCCCGATGTCCGCGGGCGCGGATTCGGTGCTGGCCCACGACGATGGGAGCGGTGTGGCGGTGGCGTCCTGGAACCCGGCCGACGGGCCCGCGGGGTCGAGGTTGAGTCCCGGCTGGAACGCCTGGGTCCGACGGGAGGCGTCCGCGCCCTCCTCCGACGAGTCGGCGCGGGTGAGCGGCGGCAGCGTGGCGGCGTTGAGGAGACCGGGCGACCCGTCGCACTGCTCGCCGGCCATGAGCACCGGCAGCACACCCAGATCGAGCGCTCGGCCCTCCGCGCTGCCGGTGCGGTCCTGGTAGGCGGCGAGCGAACGGCCGTAGGTGAACCCGATCGTCGCGTTGGCGGCCTTCAGGTTGAGCGAGAACGTGTCCGCCGTGGCCTGCGCGTCACCGGTGTGGAACCCGTCCGACGAGGCGCCGCCGATCGAGGCCGCGAAGGCGAGCACGGCGACGGCCAGGAACGACGCGCGCAGGACCACCTTCGTGCGCCCGCCTCGACCTCGATCCGCCGCCCGCTGCGTCGGACCGCCCTCCGCTCGCCGGTTCCCCCGGTAGTGCACGTCGTCCCCCCGGACATCGACGTCTCACGGTCCTTCGTCGGCGCCCCAGCACCGACGGCGCCGGCCCCAACACCAGCACCTTTGTGACATTAGTCCTACTCCGGGTAGGAAATCACCCGGCAGGCCGGGCGAACAAGTCGACACCCGCCGGGATGCAGGCCGCACCCACGGGCCGCGGCTTCAATGGTGCAGTGCTGTTCCCGACGATGACGTTCGCGATCTTCTTCGTCGTCGTCCTCGGGGTCAGCTGGCGGCTGTCGGACCGTCCGCTGCAGTGGCGGCTGTTCGTGCTGGCCGCCAGCTACGTGTTCTACGGCTGGTGGGACGCCCGGTTCTGCCTGCTGCTGGCCGGTTCGTCGATCGCCAACCACCTGGTCGTGCAACTGGTCGCCCGCGCCCGCACCGACCGCTCCGCACGCGCCGCGATGGTGCTCGGCATCGTGATCAACCTCGTCGTCCTGGGGTTCTTCAAGTACTACGGCTTCTTCGTCGACTCGCTGCTCCAGGTGCTCGAGCCGCTGGGCCTGGCTCCGACCGCGCTGCTCATCAAGGTCGGACTGCCGGTCGGCATCTCGTTCTTCACGTTCTGCGCGATCAGCTACGTGGTCGACGTGTACCGGGAGGAGCAGGAGCCGATCCCGCTGCTCGACTTCGCGGTCTACCTCTCGTTCTTCCCCCACCTCGTCGCCGGCCCGATCGTGCGGGTCTCGGAGTTCGAGCCGCAGCTGCGCCGCCGTCGCAACCGCGACAGCGTCGACGCCGTGCGGGCCGCGCGGCTCATCTGCCGGGGCATGTTCAAGAAGGTCGTGATCGCCAACTACCTGGCGACCGCGATCGTGGATCCCGTCTTCGCCGCACCGGGCCAGTCGCCGAACGTGGAGCTCGTCGTGGCGGCCGTCAGCTACGCGGTGCAGATCTACGCGGACTTCTCGGGCTACACGGACATGGCGATCGGCATCGCCATGCTCATGGGGATCCGCTTCCCCGACAACTTCGACCAGCCGTACTCGGCCACATCGATCCAGGACTTCTGGCGCCGCTGGCACATGACGCTGTCGCGCTGGCTGCGGGACTACGTCTACATCCCGCTCGGCGGCAACCGGGGCGGCGAGCGTGCCGAGTCGCGCAACCTGGTGCTGACGATGGCGATCGGCGGGCTGTGGCACGGCGCCAACTGGACCTTCGTCGTGTGGGGCTTCTACCACGGCTTCGGACTGGTCCTGGAGCGCAAGTGGCGGGAGCGCCCGCCACGGCCGTGGCGACGCGGCGCCATCGACATCCGGGACCCGGACGGAGCTGCGGCGGGTCACGACGTCGCGGAGGAGGCCGACGACGGGTCCACGCGCGTGATGGCTCGGCCCGAGGTCGCACGGCGGGAGCCGAACGTCTGGCTGTCGCGGCTGGCGGTGTTCGCGTTCGTGACGGTCGGCTGGGTGTTCTTCCGTGCCGTCGACCTGTCGACCGCCGTGACCTACCTCACCGGACTGGTCACGCGGTGGGGCGTCGGCGAGCTGGTCACGCCGCTCGTGCTGCTCACGATCGCGGCCGGCATGGTCGGCCAGTTCGTGCCCCAGAAGGTGGGCGACGCGCTGGAGTACCGGGCGTCGCAGCTCCCGCCCGCCGTCCTCGGCGTGGGCGTCGGGCTGTTCCTGGTGGTCGTCAACCTGCTCGGCCCCGTCGGGGTCGCGCCGTTCATCTACTTCGCCTTCTGAGCCCCCGACCGCCGAGCCGCCCGCACCCGTGCCCCCACCGTGACCGACGACGAGATGCAGACCGACCCCGACCAGCGCCGCCGCACGACCGCCCAGGGCGGTGACGGCGCGCCGCGCCGCCGGCCGACCCGCCGGGTCCGCAACACGATGTCGGCCACCGCCGCGTGGAAGTCCACGCTGCTCGCCCTGCTCGTGTTCGCCGTGCTCGGTTCGGGGGGACTGCGGGAGTCGGCGGAGGGCATGCCGCTCGGGTGGCAGCGAGACGTCGCCATGGGCGTGACCGGTGGGCTCGACCGGGTGGTCAACCTGCTGTCGCTGAACCGTCCGTACGACTGGGCGGCGGAGCAGCTCGGACGGAACCAGGCCGACGAGGACTTCGAGTTCCCCGTCCCCACCACCACGCCGTCGGCCACCACGACCACGCTGGCGCCGCTGCGGGTCCCGACGGCCGAGGCCCCGTTGAACGTGGTGATCGCCGGCGACTCCACGGCGATCGGCGTGGGTGAACGCCTCAAGGTGGCGGTCACCGACGACCCCACGCTGTCGGTCGACGTGCAGGGCAAGGTCGCCACCGGCCTCACCCGCTCGGACTACTTCAACTGGGGTGGCAGGACAAAGGAGCTGCTCGAGACGCTGCAGCCCGACGTGCTCGTGTTCATGGTCGGGGCGAACGACACGCAGGCCGTCATGTCCCCGGACGGCTCGATCGTCGCCCGTTACGGCACGCCGGAGTGGACCGAGGCGTACCGGCGTCAGGTGGCCGGGATCATGGACCTGGCGCACGACGGTTCGCGCCGCGTGCTGTGGGTGGGCCAGCCCCACGTCGGCGACTCGAAGATCAACTCGACGCTGCAGCAGGTGAACCAGATCATCCAGGAGGAGGCGGCGAGCCGCCCGTGGGTGTCGTACTTCGACCTGGCGTCGGTGGTGGCGGGCCCGGGCGGGTCGTTCGCGGAGTACGTGACGTTCCCGGACGGCTCGACCGTGCACTGCTTCGCCGGCGACGGCGTGCACCTGAGCCTGCAGTGCCTGGACCGGTCGATGGCCGAGCTCGTCCCGGCGCTCCGGGGGCTCTACCAGTCGCCGGACACCGGCTCGGCGGCCGGGAGCGGCGGCACCACCACGACGATCGAGGCCGACTGACCGGCGCCCCAGCGGCGAGGAGCGGCAGCGGCAGCGCAGCTCAGCTCAGCTCAGCCGAGCATGTTGCTGATGACCGGCTGGTAGAGCCAGACCGCCAGCAGCCCACCGAGGGCCAGGGCCGGCCCGAACGGGAACCGCGTGCCCTTGTCGGCGAGCAGCGACGCGATGCCCATGACCAGGCCGATGACGCTGCCGAACAGCAGGCCGTAGATCGGCAGGAGCACGCTGATCCAGCCCAGGAACAACCCGAGCAGGAACATGAGCCGGACGTCGCCGAAGCCGAGCTTGCCCGGCGCGACGAGCCAGAGCGCGAAGAAGAGGACGAAGCATCCGACGCCGCCGATCAGCGCGGACACGATCGATCCGGGTGCGCCGACCACGACCGACATCGCGCAGATCAGGACGAAGCCGACGGCCGCACCCACCCACGGCATCCACCACGGGATCAGCCAGATGCGCAGGTCGATGAAGGCCACCGCCGCGAGCACGACGACGAGCCACAGGTAGGGGAGTGCGATCCAGCTCGCGTTGAGCGTGGCGACCGTCAGCACCATCGCGACGGGCACGAACAGCTGCAGCATCGGCACCGTGGCGGGCAACTTCGTCCCGCACTCCGGGCAGCCGCGGGACCAGCTGACGAGCGGCACGACGTCCCGGGCACCGAACACGTGGTGGCAGTGCGGGCAGCGTGCCTCCCGGTACTCGGCCCGGATCACGGGCGCCGGCTGGTCGGCGGTCCCGACCTCGGCGGCGACGTCACGGGGCGTGAGGGGACGGAGCTCCTTGTAGCGGTGCACGGGCACGGTCAGCTGCCAGCCGACGACCGTGCCGGCGATCGCGGTGAGGAGCAGGAGCGCGGCGGTCACCCGTTCCCATCGGCCGACGGGGCGGGGGACTGAAGCTTCACGCCGAGACGGCGCCCGGCCCGGTCGGTCACGTCAGGTGCCGGTGCGGCCGACGACGGGTTGCGCGACCCGGAGCCGCCGGTCGTAGTCCTGATCCCAGGGGAAGCGACCGTTGCGGTCGGGCCACACGAACTGCAGCACCTGCCAGCCGGCGGCGACGCCGCCGAGCAGCGCCGCCGCGTCGGGGAAGAGGTCACCGTGCTCATCCACGTCGATCGGGAGGAGGGCGCACGGCAGGTCGTTCTCGAGCAGGCCCAGGAAGACGGCGTCGACGGGCAGGTCCACCCCGCCCTCGTACTGGTCCGCGATGAGCCCGAGCAGACCGCGTGCCGCCACCGCCTGGAGGCCGAAGATCGCCACCTCGGGACGGCCGAACGTGGTCGTGAAGCCGACCGTGTACGTGTAGCCGGCGCGTGGGGGCGGCCCCTCCCGGGCCTCGACCGGGACGGCCACCCAGCCCTGGTCCTCGATCACCCACGCGAGCTTGTCGAGGTGGTCCATGTTGCGGTCGGGGAAGACGTCGTCGCCCACGGTCGATCCGTCCGATCTCAGGGGTTGGGGTGTCGCAGGAGTTGCGTCGGAGGCAGGGGTCGGGTCGGGAGTGTCAGCCCTGAGCTTCCCGCACGAGGGCCGCCAGCGCCGCGCGGTCGAGCTTGGACACGGTGGTGAGCGGGAGGCGGTCCACCACGACGACCGCCTCGGGCAGCTTGTGGCGGGCGAGTCGCCCCTCGGCGTGGGAGCGAAGGCCGTCGAGCGACGGCGGTGCCGACGGGTCGCGGGCCACGACGACCGCCACGCCGACCTCGCCCATGACGTCGTCGGGGCGGGGGCTGATCGCCAGGGCCGCGACGCCGGGGTGGTCCGAGAGCGCGGCCTCCACCTCCTCGGGGAACACGTTGTAGCCACCGCGGATGTACATGTCGGTGCGGCGGCCGGCGAGCACGAAGCACCCGTCGGACCTGCGCTCGGCGAGGTCGCCGGTGCGCAGCCACCCGTCCTCGGTGAGCGCGGCGGCCGTGGCGGCGGGGTCGCGCCAGTACCCGGCCATGACCGCAGGAGAGCGGATCTGCAGCTCGCCGGTGACGCCGTCGGGCAGCGGCCCGTCGTGCTCGTCGACGACGCGCGACTCGATCCCGGCCCGCGGCCTGCCGATCGTGTGCAGCGCCTCGTCGTCGGGAGCGTCGAACGCGGTGCCCAGGCCCACGCCCCCGGACTCCGTGGACGAGTACCGGATGGAGTAGGCGGCGCCGAAGCGCTCGCGCGCCTCGCGGACGAGACCCGGCGGCGAGGCGGCGCCGCCGGCGATGATCGCCGTGACCGAGCTCAGGTCGAGCTCGTCGAGGAGCGGCGAGCGGAGCATGAGCGCGAGCTGCGGCGCCACCACGCCGATCGTCGGCATGCGGTGCTCCGCGATCAGCCGGAGCGCGTCGTCGGCCCGCCACGGGTCGAGCACGCGCAGCGTGGCGCCGGTCCGCAGGTACCACGGGAGCTTGAGCGCCATGCCGACGTGGGCGAGCTGCGTGGACGCCAGCATCGACGAGCCGCCGCCCCACGTCGACGCGGCGTCGGGCCCGAGGTCGAGCGACTGCACGGCCCGCTGGTGCGCGACGGTGAACACGGCGCCCTTCGCCCGGCCGGTGGTCCCGGAGGTGAAGCAGATCGTGGTCGTCCGGTCGTCGTCGCCGACCGGGACCTCGGGCGGCGTGTCGGCGTCGGTCCACAGCGGCGCGCCCCGGTCGCCCGGCTCGATCACGGCGACGTCGACCCGGAGCGGGAGGCCCTCTACACCGTGGCTGTCGGCCACGACGAGCGCGGGCGTGACCAGTGCCACGAGCTCCGCTCGCTCGGGCGCCGCGAGCTTGGGGCTCACCGGCGCCAGGACGGCTCCGATCCGGTCGACGGCGACGGCGAGCACGACCCACTCCGCACACGACGGGAGCACGGTCGCGACCACGTCCCCGGGGCGGATGCCGCGGGCCCACAACCCTGCAGCCAGGCGGTCCGCGCTGCGGTCCAGGTCCCCGTAGGAGAGGGCGTCGCCGGGTGTCACGAGGGCGTGGCGGTCCCCGAAGCGGGAGCCCGCTTCCCGTACGATCTCCCCGAGCACGTCCGGGAGTCTAGGTGGGGCCGCCCGATGTGCCGGCAGCCACACGGTGATCGTGAATCCACCCCGGGGCGCGTTCCATCGGGCCGAAGTGGGCTCAAGGCTGTCGGATCCGACTCCGATACCGAAGGCACCATGCGAACGAACCGGGTCCGCGCTACCCACTCCCGCGCCACGTCAAACCACCTTCTCCGGACGGCCGTCCTCGTCGGTTGTGCCGCCGCCGTGCTGGCGGCGTGCGCTCCGTCGGCCAGCCAGTCCGGTGGCGAGAAGACACAGGCCCCGTCGGCCGGCCGGCCGTCGGCCGGGGCGTCGGCGGGAGCGCCGGCCCCGACACCGACGCTGCCCCGATCGTTCATCACGAACACCACCCGGCTGGAGGCGGGCGGGTGCCCGATCTTCCCGCAGGACCATGCGTTCCGGGCGTCGATCGGCGGCCTGTCCGTCAAGAGCGGCTCCGCTGCGACGATCGCCGCGATCGGCCCGTCCACCAACGTGATCGCCGGTTTCAGCTCCTCGGTCTGGATGGGCTCCCGGCTCGGCCTCCCGATCAACTACGTCGACTCCCGCACGGCGCCGAAGCAGGACGTCGTGGTGTCCCAGGCCTACGCCCACCAGTCGACGACCGACGACGTGCCGTGGCCCGACGCCCCTCGGTTCGAGGGCTGGCCCGGCCGCGCGTGGGACAAGCACCTGCTCATCGTCGACGTGGCCACCTGCACGTCCTGGGAGCTCATCAACGTCCAGCCGCCGGGTGAGAACCTGATCGCGTCGATCCTGTACCCGGGTCGCTGGTACGCCGACAAGGTCGTCCAGCTCGACCTGCGCAGCAACTCGATCCCGCCGCTCGGCACCGTCACGGCCTCGGGCCTGTCGATGCTCGCGGGCCTGGTCCGCTACGACGAGGTCGCCGCCGGCCTCATCGACCACGCCCTCACGATCGGGCTGCCCACGATCAGCTCGTCGCCGAGCATCTGGCCGGCGTACGGCTCCGACGGCAACTCCAACGATCCTGCGGCGCCGCCGATGGGCTCCTGGCTGCGGCTCCGCGCCGACGTCGACCTGTCCGGGCTCGGCCCGCAGGCCCGGGTCGTGGCCCAGGCGCTCAAGGACCACGGTGCGGTGCTGGTCGACACGTCCTCCAAGGCGGCGATCGGCGGCGAGCCCGACGTCCGCTGGAACGACACCGACCTCGGCACGCTCAGCCAGCTGACGATCTCGCAGTTCGAGATCGTCGACGCCACCCCCATGAAGGTGGCCGACGGCTCGTACCAGATCCGCTGACGGGGCCGGCGGGCCTCGCCCGCCCCGGTCCGGAAGGGGAGCCGGCGGGACACCTCCGCTACGATCTGACGACCCGTCAGATCTGAGGCGCCGGAGCGCGCCGGAGGTGCCATGTCTGCCCCTGCCGAACCCGCACGCCCCACCCCGAGCGGTGCCGCACCCCTGGCCGGGGTGCGCATCATCGAGGTGTCGTTGCTCGGCCCGGGTGCCGTCGGCACCCACCTGGCCGACCTCGGCGCGGACGTCATCAAGGTGGAGCCGCCCGCCGGCGACTACATCCGGCAGATGACGTGGCCGATCATCGAGGACTCGTCGCTCCTGCACTGGCACATCCACCGGGGCAAGCGGTCGCTCACGCTCGACCTGCGCACCGAGGACGCCCAGGAGGTGTTCCGGGACCTGGTGCGAGGCGCGGACGCCGTGATCGAGGCCATGCGCCCGGGCGCGCTGGCCCGTCGGGGCCTGGGCTACGAGGACCTGCTCGAGATCAACCCGCGCATCGTGTTCTGCACGATCTCCGGCTACGGCATGACCGGCCCCTACGCCAACCTGCCGAGCCACGGCATCGCCTACGACACGTGGGCGGGCATCGTGAACCCCACGTTCAACGACGAGGGCTTCCCGTACCTGCCCGAGCACGCGTCGATCGGCATCCACGCCGGACCGCTGTTCGGTTCGCTGGGCGTGCTCGCCGGCATCGTGAAGGCCCGGGCGACCGGCGAGGGCTCGTTCCTGGAGATCGCGCAGTCCGACGCCGCCGCGGCCATGGACTGGCTCCGCAGCGAGACGTGGAAGGCGTACGAGCGACCGGAGTCCGAGGTCACCGGCAACCGCTCCGACGACTACGTCCGCCGCGCCCCCGGCACCGCCGGCATGGAGGAGGGCGTGCGCTACCAGGTGTACGAGTCGAGCGACGGCTTCGTGCTCTTCATGGCCTCCGAGCAGGAGTTCTGGAAGAACTTCTGCAAGGGCGTCGACCGCATGGACCTGTTCGAGCGCTGGCCCGGCAGCCAGTACGGCGACCACGCGCGGGGCAACACCGAGCTGCGTCGGGAGCTCGCGGCGATCTTCAAGACCCGGACGTCCGCGGAGTGGGTCGAGTGGTCGGGCACCGTCAACACGACGATCGCCCCGATCAACACGCCCAAGACGCTGGCCGACGACCCGCAGTTCCTCGACCGGCTCGGCTTCATGCCGTACGAGGAGCACGGCGCCGACATGATCGGCACCCCGCTCAAGTTCATCGACGCGGAGCTGCCCGACCCCAGCCGTGCCCCGACCGCCGGGCAGCACAACGACGAGGTCCTGGCCGACGTGCTGGGCTACGACGCGGAGCGGATCGCCGCGCTGCGCGAGGCCGGCGCCCTGGGCGAGGGCCGCTAGGGCCCGACCGGTCTCTTCTCGCATCGGCGCCGCCGGCTCGTGTCCCGGTTCGGCGCTGCGCCGCGACCGGTACAGTCGGCGTCTGACGGCCCGTCAGATCTGCGGCCTGGGGAGCGGTGCGGCCGTGCGAGGGGGCGCTGTCGTGGAAAGGGGCGCCGTCGTGGAAGGAGGCACTGTCGTGGAAGGAGCGACCGACATGACCGAGGCCACGCGGGGTGACCTTCGTTGGGCGTCCGTGCCCGCGCTGCTGCGCGACGCGGCGGACCGCTTCGGCACCGCCGAGGCCGTCGTCGACCTGGCGGGAGCGGGCGAGGGTGGCGGCGCCGTCCGCCTTGACTTCGTCGAGCTGCGGCGACGCGTCGACGACCTGGCCAAGGGTCTGGTCGCGACCGGGATCGAGCCCGGCGACCGGGTGGCGATCTGGGCGCCGAACTGCTGGGAGTGGGTCGTCGCCGTGCTGGCGCTCCAGTCGGCGGGCGCCGCGCTCGTGCCGCTCAACACCCGTTACAAGGGCATGGAGGCCGCCGACATCCTCCGGCGCAGCCGCGCCCGGATGCTCTTCACGGTCGAGGGCTTCCTGGGCAACGACTACGTCAGCATGCTCGACGAGGCGGGCCGGCCCGAGACGCTCGAGCGGATCGTCCTGCTGCGCGACACCGGGACCCGGCCCCAGGGGGTCGCCCACCTCGACGAGCTGCTGGCCGAGGGGACGATCGTGTCCGACGAGGATCTCGACGCCCGGGTCTCCGCGATCGGCGGCGACGACGTCTCCGACGTGCTCTTCACGTCGGGCACGACCGGCCACCCCAAGGGGGTGGTGCAGACCCACGCCGCCACGCTGCGGGCCTTCCTGGCCTGGTCGGACCTGGTCGGCCTGCGCGGCGACGACCGCTACCTGATCATCAACCCGTTCTTCCACACGTTCGGGTACAAGGCCGGGATCCTGGCCTGCCTGATGACCGGGGCGACGATGGTCCCGCTGCCGGTCTTCGACGTGGACGCCGCGCTCGACGCCATCGAGGCCGAGCGGATCAGCATGATCCCCGGGCCGCCCACCCTCTACCAGACGCTCCTGCACCACCCCCGCTTCGACCGGTCCCGCGTGGACACGCTGCGGCTGGCGGTCACCGGCGCCGCCGTGGTGCCCGTCGAGCTCGTGGAGGCGATGGAGCGCGACCTCGGCTTCGAGACCGTGCTCACCGCGTACGGCCTGACCGAGGCCTGCGGCGTGGTCACCGTCTGTCGCCGCGAGGACGGTGCGGAGACGATCGCCACCACCTCGGGCCGGGCCATCCCCGGCGTGGAGGTGGTCGTCGTGGACGACGACGGCAACCAGCTCGGTCCGGATCAGCCCGGCGAGGTGCTCGTCCGTGGCTACAACGTGATGCGGGAGTACTTCGAGGACCCCGAGCAGACCGCCGAGGCCATCGACGCCGACGGCTGGCTGCACACCGGCGACGTCGGCACGCTCGACGAGCGGGGCTACCTGCGCATCACCGATCGCACCAAGGACATGTTCATCGTCGGCGGCTTCAACGCCTACCCCGCAGAGATCGAGCAGCTGCTGCTGGCGCACCCGGCGATCGCCCAGGTCGCCGTCGTGGGCATCCCCGACGAGCGCATGGGCGAGGTGGGCGTGGCGTTCGTCGTGCCGACCGCGGATGCCGACGCGGACCCCGAGCAGATCGTGGCCTGGGCCCGCGAGCACATGGCCAACTACAAGGTCCCGCGCCAGGTGCACGTGGTCGACGCCCTCCCGCTGAACGCGAGCGGGAAGGTCCTCAAGTTCGAGCTGCGCGACCGGGCCACGTCCGGCTCCTGACCGCTCGCCGGCCCCGGCTCGTCCGTCCCGCAGACCCCACAGAGGAGACCCGCTCCGCATGAAGTTCGCCCAGGCGCTGATCGGCGCCAACCCGCTCGACTGGCCCCGCATCGCGGTGGCGGCCGAGGAGGCCGGGTTCGACTCGGTGGCCGTGTCGGACCACATTGTCTACCCGAGCTACCTCAGCTCCGAGTACCCGTACACGCCCGACGGCACGCCGCTGTTCAGCCCCGACGAGGACTGGCCGGACCCGTGGGTCGCGGTCGGCGCCATGTCGTCGGTGACGACCACGCTGCGCTTCATCACCAACGTCTACGTGCTGCCGCTGCGCAACCCGTTCGTCGTGGCCAAGGCCGTGGGCACCGCCGCGTACCTGAGCCGCGGTCGGGTGGGCCTCGGCATCGGGGCGGGCTGGATGGCCGAGGAGTTCGAGTTGCTCGAGCAGCCGTTCGCCAAGCGCGGGCGTCGCATGGACGAGATGGTCGAGGTCATCCGCGCGCTGTGGCAGGGGGGCATGGTCGAGCACCACGGTGAGTTCTACGACTTCGCACCGGTCGAGATGCGCCCGAGCCCTCCGGCGCCGGTGCCGATCTACGTGGGCGGCCACTCCGACATCGCGTTCCGACGCGCCGCGTCGATCGGCGACGGCTGGCTGGGCGTCTACTACTCGGTGGACGAGCTGATCGCCCACTGCGAGACGCTCGAGCGGGTGCGTGAGGAGGCCGGCACCGCCGACCGTCCGTTCGAGATCATCGCCTCGCCGCTGGCCGCGCCGTCCACCGAGGTGTGCGAGCGCCTGGAGGCGGCCGGCGTCACCACGATCCTGACCTCCGCGTGGATGGCCCAGGGCGTGGCCGGTCCCGAGACGACCGAGCAGGCGATCGACCTGATCGGCAGCTTCGGCGACCGCTTCATCCACTGAGCCGACCCACTGTCGGAACTCGGGGGAAACCGACGTGTGATCCGTCGGAATCCCCCAAGTTCGGGCTCAGCCCGGGGAGCGCCGACGTTCAGGTTCGGGGGTGTTCGGGGGAGACTGTCGCCGTGAGCGACGACGTCCGCGACCTGGGCACCATCCAGGGCCACGAGATCACGCCCGGTGGGTCCGTCGCGCCGCCGCCCCCGCCACCGCCGCCGCCCCCGTCTGCACCTCCTGCGGGCCCGGGCCAGGCGGTCGTGCCGTCGCCGCCGCCCCCGCCCGTTCCCGCCTCACGAGCGGGTCAGGCCCGCGCCGAGGTGGTCGAGGCGCTGCACGACATCCGCGAGGCGCACCGGCGGGGCCCGAAGCCGAACTCCCGGCCGCTGCCCCGATGGGTGGAGCGCATGGCGTGGGTGCTCGACGACGCGTTCGAGATCCCGGCGACCGGCGGTCGGCGTGTGGGCATCGAC
Organism: Actinomycetes bacterium; assembly: GCA_023450775.1. Lineage (GTDB taxonomy): Bacteria > Actinomycetota > Acidimicrobiia > Acidimicrobiales > Microtrichaceae > Dermatobacter. The sequence goes on from JAEXGP010000010.1 coordinate 19,418, forward strand.
GGCTTCATCACGTTGATCCCCGGTGTGGGCGACGCGGTGGGCGTGGCGCTGTCGATGGTCGTCGTCACGGCCGGCGTGCTGGCCGGCGTCAGCTGGCCGACGATCATCCGCATGCTCCTCAACGTGGGCTTCGAGGGCGTGGTCGGCCTCATCCCCTTCGCCGGCGTCGTCTTCGACATGGCGTACAAGGCGAACGACCGCAACGTCCGCCTGATCGAGGCCGACCTGGCCGACCGCACGGCCACCCGGCGCTCCAGCCTGGGCGTGATCGCGGCGCTGCTGCTCACGACGTTCGTCGGCTTCCTGATGATGTTCGTGCTCACGTTCCTGGGCATCGCCGTCATCGTGTGGCTGATCTGGCGGCTGCTGGGCTGAGCCGTCCGGCGCCCGGATCGGCGACCCCTCCGACGGCCGCCGGTACGCTGCGCCGGTGCCCAAGAAGGACGCCGTCCCCACCAAGGACCCCAAGGACTCCGGGACCGACGACGAGGCCGAGGAGCTCCGAGCCGTCGACGGACGGGTCCCCGGTCGGCGCGGCCTCGCCACGAGGGCCCGCCTGCTCGACCAGACGCGGGAGCTGCTCCGCACCACCTCGTACCGGGACCTCAAGGTCGTCGACATCGCCCGGGGCGCCGGCACCTCGCCCGCGACCTTCTACCAGTACTTCCCCGATGCCGAGTCCGCCCTGTGGGCGCTCGCCGACGAGCTGGTGGGGGAGGGCCGGGAGCGCCTGACCCGACCGGTGCGCGACGGCAGCTGGTCCGGGCGCGCGGCGTACGAGACGTGCGAGCGGATCGCCGCCACGTTCCTGGACTTCTGGGACGAGCACCGGGCGCTGCTCGCCGTCATCGACCTCGCGGCGACCGAGGGCGACGTGCGCTTCCGGGAGATCCGACTGCAGCTGCTCACCACGTTCACCGACGCGCTCGGCGCGGAGGTGCGCGAGCAGCGCGATGCCGGTCGCCTGCCTGCGGACCTGGACCCGACCGCCACCGCCTCGGTGCTCGTGGCCATGCTCGCCCAGGTCTCGGGGCACCGGTACGGCATCGAGCGCCACGGCACGAGCGGACCCGAGATCCAGCGGGCGCTCGCCCGACTGCTGTACTCGGGCGTCACCGGTCGCAAGCCCCCGGGCTGACGTGGATCCGACCACCGGCGGCGGCCCGCACCATCGGGTGCCGCCCGGCCCCGAGGTCGAGCTGGCCCCGGTGGTGCGCATGGTCGAGGCGACCGGCGGACGGGCGGCCGACCTCCGCACCGACCGGCTGCCGGTGACCACCACCTCGCTGTGGACCCGCTCCGCGCGGCCCGACCCCGACGACCTGCCGCTGCGCCTGCACTTCGACGTGAAGGCCCGCCTGGGCTTCGAGCACGCCGTCATCACGAGGCACGTCACGACCGTGCGACGACCTGCTCGCCTGGGCGACCGGATCGGTCACCACCAGGAGCTGCGGTCGGTCGGGTCGCCGCGCCAGACGCCGCTCGGTCCCGGCCGGGACTGGCAGATCGACCACGTGCTGACCGACGCCGGCGGTGCCGTGCTGTCGGTCGAGACCTACACCGCCGTCGGCTACGACCCGCGTCCGAGGTCGGTGCGGCCGGCCGGCAGCGCGGCCTCCGGGGGCGAGGGCAGGTGGAGCGAGGTCGGAGTGTCGCGGTCGACCGCCGCCTGCCGAGTCTGGGCGCCGGTGCACCACGACCCGGCGGCGGCGCGTCGGGCGGGGTTGCCCGGCGTGATCGCCTGCACCCAGCACCTCGCCGCGATGGCGGAGCACGCCGCGGTCTCGGTCGCTGGTCCCGGGTCGGTGGTGGCCCGGCTGGAGCTGCGGATGCGTCGCCCCGTGGTCGCTGGCGAGCCGCCCCGGGTGTCGGTCCGACCGGGTCGCACCCGCGACGAGCTCGTCGTCCGCGTCGAGCAGTCCGGCGAGGTCACGACGGTGGCCCGGGTGGTGCTGCGCAGGTCCTGACCCGCCGACGCCGGGCGCCGGCGTCAGGTCGCCTCGACCCAGATCTCGACTGTGCCCTCGTGACCCAGCGCGTCGCCAACGGGGACGATCGCGCGGTGCGGGCCGAGCTCGGCCGTCCCGGTCACGCCGTAGTTCGACGGCGTGCAGGTCACCGTGATCTCGCTCACGGTGGGTGACACGACGACGAGCGAGGGCTGCCCGCAGGCGAAGCGGGAGTTGGTCGCGAAGGGCTTGACGAAGTCGTAGTAGCCGTACGGGTTCGGCGACAGCTGCAGCGGCGCCTGGTCCTCCAGCCGCAGGGTCAGCGCGAAGGGTGCGTCGTGGCGCACCACGCCCGGGTCGGTCGACCAGCCGAGGAGCCGGGGCGGCGCGGTGTCGTCCGTACCGCCGGCGACCCGGAACGGGATGAGGGTCCGGAGCCCCTCGTAGGAGTACAGGGGATCGGTCGGTCCCGGCTCCGGGCGGTCGAGGATCCGGACGTCGATCGTCCAGGTCCCGCTCGACGCGTAGGTCGGGACGGCGCAGGCGAGCTCGACGGTGGCCCGGCCGGGCTCGGCGCCCGGAACGAGGTCAGCCGTGCACGGCGGGACGCCCGGCAGCGTGGCACCGCTCGGAGCGCGGACGGCGAAGACGTCGACGTCGCTGATGACCTCGTCGTCGAGCACGTCGACCGAGACGGTGACCGTGTCGCCGGGGCCGGCGGGATCCGGGGACTGCGCGATCCCCTGGACCACCGGCGGCAGGTACGCCGAAGGTGCCGGCGTGGCCGGGATGCACGCGACCCCGAGCGCTCCGAGCACCGCCACGCAGCACATCAGTGCGATGCGTCGCACTCAGTGCACCTCGAGCCACATCTCGAACTTCCCCAGATGACCCAGGGCGTCGCCCACGGGCCAATAGGCGACGTACCAGCCGGGCTCGGCGATGCCGGGGTTGAAGTTGTAGAGCGGGCCGCATTGCGTCGTGGCGATCGACTCGGTGGCCGTCACCGGGGTGAACGTCGGCTCGCTGCAGCCGTACATCGACCAGTTGGAGCCGAACTTGGTGAAGTTGCGGAGGCCGAACGAGCTCGGCGGGACCACGAGCGGCGCGTCGTCCCGGAGCCGCATGGTGAGCGTGAACGTCGCGTCGCCCCGGACGTCCTCCGGCTCGACGCTCCAGTCGAGGACCCACGGTGCCGAGGCATCGTCGGTGCCGCCCGCGACGACGAACGGGATCACCGTCTGCATGCCGACGTACCCGTACCCGCCCGGCTCCTGCTCGGGCCGGTCGTAGATCCGCACCTCGACCTTCCACGTGCCGTTGGAGGCGAACGAGGGCACGTCACAGGTCAGCTCGACCGTCGCCCTGCCGACCTCGCCGCTCTGGACGATCTCGTCGTCGCACGGCATCGGGCCCGGGAACACCGCGCCGCTCGGCACGATGACGCGCTGCAGGGCGACATCGCTGACGGCCTGGTCGTCGACGACCTCCACCGACACCGTCACCGGCTCACCGGGCACGGCCGGGTCGGGGGACTGGCTGATGCCCGCGACGACCGGCGGCTGGTACGCCGGTGGCGGGGGCGCCGCCGGGATGCACGACACCCCGACCGCTCCGAGCACCACCGCACACGCCACGAACGCGATCCGCCGCAATCTGGGCCCCCTCGTCGGTCCCGGACCCCTCCGGCCCGGAAGACTCCCGGACCGTACGACGGCGGGGCCGCCGCGACGAGGGAGAACTCTCAGTGGCCGCTGACGGTCCTGCTGTCGGGCACCGCCCGGCTGGCCACGATCGCCATGAGGGCGAGCAGCACCGCGGACACGATGAACGCGCTGTTGAAGGCGTCGGTGAACGCGGCCCGTGCGCCCTCGCGCAGCGGGCCCGAGAACTCGGGCGGCAGCTTGTCGGCGATCGCCATGGCGGCGTTCACGGACGTGCGGGCCCCGGCCCGGACCTCGTCGGGGACGGCGGCGGGCAGCCGCTCGTCCATGAGCGTGGTGAACCGCGAGGTGAGGATCGTGCCGAGCACGGCGATGCCGAGCGCGCCGCCCACCTCCCGGGTGACGTCGTTGACGGCGGAGGCCACGCCCGCCTTGGACAGGGGCAGCGAGGAGACGATCGCGGTCGACGCGGGGGCCATGGCCAGGCCCATGCCGAACGCGCCCAGCACGAGCGCCGCCGCGACGGCCAGGTAGGACGTGTCGGGTCCGACCAGCGTGTAGATCACGAACGCGGCGGCCACGCTGAACATGCCCGTGGTGACCACCCGGCGCGACCCGAACCGGGCGACGAGCTTCGGAGACCGCGGGGCGACGATCAGCATGGTCAGCGCGCTCGGGGCGGTGGCCACCCCGGCGACGAGCGGGGAATAGCCCTTCACGAACTGCAGGTACTGCGTGAGCATGAAGAACATCCCGAACATGCCGAAGAACACGGCGGTGATCACGCCGCTGCCGGCACGGAAGGCCGGGATCCGGAAGAAGCGGGGGTCGAGCATCGGCTCGTCGGCCCGCAGCTCCCACAGGACGAACAGCACACCGACGACGACGGCGACAGCGAAGGCGCCGAGCACGACCGGCGACGCCCATCCCTCCTCGGGTCCCTGGATGATCCCGAACAGCAGTCCGCAGAGCGCCACGACCGACAGCGCGGCGCCGACCACGTCGAGGCGCCGCTCCTCGGTGTCGCGGCTCGACGGGACGAACCGGGCGATCAGCGCCATGGCGACGACCACGAACGGGACGTTGATCAGGAACACCGACGCCCATCCGAAGTGCTCGACCATGAAGCCGCCGAGCAACGGGCCGAGCGCGCTGCCGGCGCCTGCGAACCCGGCCCACGTGGCGATGGCGGTGGCGCGCTCCGCCGGCGGGAACACCGACGTGACGATCGACAGCGTGGCGGGCATGACGAACGCCGCACCGATGCCCATGACCGCCCGCGTGGCGATCAGCACCTCGGGGTTGGGGGCCTGGGAGGCGGCGACCGCCGCCAGGCCGAAGACGGTGAGGCCCGACAGGAGGGCGCCCTTGCGGCCGAAGCGGTCGCCGATGGCGCCGGCCAGCAGCAGGAGGCCGGCGAAGACCAGCGCGTACGAGTCGATGATCCAGAGCAGCTGCGTGGAGCTGGGCTCCAGGTCCTCGAGGATCGTGGGGATGGCCACGTTGAGGCTGGAGACGGCGACCACGACGAGCACCAGGCACAGGCAGGAGATCGCCAGCACCCGCTTGCGGTCGGGGTGGCCGACCATCGGGTCCCAGGTGGCGGCAGGGCGGCGGTCCACGACCGGACCGGAGGGGGAGCTCGACATGGCGGCGACTGTAGGACAGTGGTGTCCTGCTGTGCAACGGTACTGTCCTGAAATCGGCTAGGGTCGGGGCGTGGACGACGCGGCGGGACCCGCCCGGACCGAGCAGACGACCGACGGACCGGTCGACGGTGTCGCCGGCTGCCCCGACGTCCGCGTCGATCCGCGGGTCGAGCGCACCCGCGCCGTCGTCCTCGAGGCCACCCGCGGCCTGCTCAACGACGTCGGTCTGGCGCGCACGAGCATCGAGGCCGTCGCCGAGCGCTCCGGTGTGGCCCGCAGCACGATCTACCGCCACTGGCCGAGCACGGCGGCGCTGGTGATGGCGGCGTTGGAGCAGGCGAAGGCCGAGGCCGAGGCCGGGATGGTGAGCTCGGGTGACGACGAGACCGACCTGCGGGCGCTCCTGCACGGGCTGGGCGAGGCCCTGCGGTCACCGCAGTCGAACGTGCTCGCGGACATCGCCGCTGCAGCCGGACGCGATCCCGAGCTGGCGGACCTGCACCAGGCCTACCTGGCGCGCCGCCGGGCGACCGCCCTCCGACTGATCGAGCGCCTGCAGGCGTCCGGCCGGCTGCGAACCGACATGCCGGCGGTCGAGATGATCGACCTGGTCACCGGCCCGCTCTTCTACCGGCGGTTCAACGCGCAGAACCCGATGACCGCGGAGCAGATCACCCGGCACGCGGACCGCATGTTCGAGCTCTTCGCGCCGGACTGAGGCCGTCGCTCCCTGCCGGCCGGCGAACTCGGCCGATCAGGGTGTCGGGGCGATGCTGGCGAACGCCCGCGCCCGGTCGATCCCGGCCTGGCGCTCGTCGAGGCCGGCCGTGCCGACGAGGACGTAGTCGCCGGCGAACTCGGGCCGCAGCTCGCCGCCGTCGTCCAGGAGCCAGCCCAGCCCGCTTGCGAATCGGCGGGGCACGGCGACCACGTCGGGCGACTCGTTCGTGCGGAACACCACGTCCCAGACCGGGATGCTCACGCCGTGGTTCGCCATGGGGCGACCGAAGTGGTGGTGGAAGTGGTGCTTGCGGAGCCAGCGCTCGTAGCCGTTGCGCGGCTCGCGCAGGTGCGCCAGCGCGTGCTGCCACTCGTAGAACGCATATGCCAGGACCCACCCCGCGGCCAGGCCGACACCGACCGGCGGACCGAACAACCAGATGCCGAGGGGCAACCAGACCGCCGCGCCGACGACCGCGACGCCGGCCCAGGCAAGGAGCAGCCGTGCGGTGAAGTTCCACCCGGCGGTGACGTGGTGGAGCAGGTGCTCGCGGCTCATGATCCCGCGGCCCTTCAGGTGGTGCATGGCGAAGCGGTGGAGCAGGTACTCGAACAGGAACCAGAGGTTCACGCCGAGCACGAACGCGAGCAGGCCGATCAGCACCGCCCCCATCTCGCTCCCTCCCCCTCGTGTGCTGTCAGGCGTTCGGGCCGACCCGCGGCAGGAACGAGCCCGCCCGCTGCATGCGACCCAGCTGGTCCGTGGCGGCGTCCAGCACTCGCGCCGGCGCGCCCCATGCCAGGAGCAGGTCCTCGGTCACCAGCTTGCCCATCGCCCGGGCGCTGAACGCCTCGGCGTCCGACGCCGGCAGGGCGGCGACGTTGGCGTTGGCGACGAGCAGCGCGCCGTTGAGCGCACCGATCCAGCGCAGGAGACGACGGAAGCCGTCGTCGTTGCGGGCGGGGTCGGGCGCGGACAGCGCACCCGCGGACACCGCGGCCTCGATGAGCACCAGGCCCTCGGCCATGAGCGTCAGGGCATGGGGCGTGACCGAGCGGACGTCGTCGGGGTTCACCAGACGCTCGGGCGTGTTGAGCAGCATCTGCAGGAACTCGAACTCCCGCGGATGCAGCTCCGGCCCGGCGACGAACAGCTGGCCGTAGGCGAGCACCCGGACGAGCGACTCGACCGCCTCGTCCTGCAGGCCCGACTCCTCGAGCGCCTCGTCCCACATCTCGGCCGCCTGGTGGTAGGTGGCGAGCAGCGTCTGCACCGCGGACACCTGCAGGGCGGCGATCAGCGAGGACTTGGACGCGAAGTACGTGTAGATCGTGCCGACCGCGCAGTCCACGCGGTCAGCGACCGCCTGCATGGTCAGGCCCTCCAGGCCGGACTCCTCGACGATGTCGCTGGCCGCGGCCAGGAGCTGGTCGTGGCGGGCGGCCCGGTTGCGGGCGCGCCGCCCGAGGGGAGGATCGGTGCGGGCCTCGGTGGCGTTCATGCGTCTGCTCTTTCGTCGTCGGACCGCCATGCATCGAGCTCAGGGGCGGTGAGCGAAGAAGGGCGCAGGGACATCTACCCATGGTCCGGCGCCGGAGCGGTCCTGTCAACCACCTGCGTGGTCGCGGGACCGCACTGCGTGCCGCGGATCGGGACGATCGGACATTCGTCGGGCTGATCCGGCCGACCGGGCGCCGCGAGGTGATGCGACTTCTGACGGGGCGTCAGATGTCCCTACACTCCGGACATGAGCGATCAGCCCCTCGAACCCCAGGCCGCCGCGGACGCACGGCGCGGCATCAGCGGTCTGGCCGCCTACCTGCCGCACTGGCGGTTGCAGCGGTCGGCCATCACCCAGGTCCTGGGCTCGTCGGCCGGCAAGGGCACCCGCACGGTCGCCTCCTACGACGAGGACTCGGTCACGATGGCCGTCGAGGCGGGACGTCGGGCGCGGCGGGGCACGAGCGGTCGGGTCGACACGCTCTGGTTCGCCTCGACGACCGGTCCGTACGCCGAGAAGACGGCGGCGCCGCTGGTGCACGCCGCCCTGCGGCTCGACGGCGACGTGATCGCCGCGGACGCCGGCCCCGGCCTGCGGGGTGCCGCCGCTGCGCTGCGGTCCGCACTGCGGTCCACCGACCCGGGCG
>JAEXGP010000023.1 GCA_023450775.1 Actinomycetes bacterium
ACGTTGTGTCGGATCGTGACCTCGCCCTTGCTGCCTCGAGCCATCCGAGTTGACCTCCGGTCAAGAGCCCGAGGTGGCCTACTTGGTGGCCTACTGTCGGGCGACGTCCGTCGACAAGCGTAGACGACGAGGCGGCGCGAAGCCTGCAATGGCGGGCGTGCAGTGACACCTACGGACGGCGGTTGACGCACGCTCCTACACTGGGGGTCAAGAGGTCGGGAGTTCGAATCTCCCCAACCCGACGGTCCAGAACCCCTGCAACTGCAGGGGTTCTGCCGCGTTTCAGGGATGCTCAGCATCTCGAACGAGCTGACCGGTGCCGTCCCACGGACTTCGACGAGCTCTCTCGCCGCGTGGACCCGGCGCCACTCCCGCGAGGTCGGCTACCGTCCGCGCCCGAGGGGGACCGGACGATCCGGCCCGCGAGGGGAGACCTCATGGGGATTCGTCGGATGATCGCCGCGCTGTTCGTCGCGCTCCTGGCCGTGGGCGCCGCCGCGTGCGGGACCGAGCCGCCACCGTCGGAACCACCGCCACCGATCTCGGTGGGCGACTGCTACGCGAAGAGCGACGCGAACCTGTCGTTCTCGTACCTCGGCCCGGACAACACCTTCCAGAACGCCGAGATCCACACCACCTCGGATTGCACCGGGCCAGTGGTGCTGCTCTCCACGGTGGTCCTGGCGTCCGATTCTTCGAGTGCCTTGACCTCGTGCCAGGCGGCGAACGCCGCGTACGGCGTCACGGACCAACTCACGGCGGAAGGATGGACCTCGAGCGGCACCAGCACGCCGATCAGCGATCAGGTCTGGGGCTGCGGCCTGCCGGTCTGACGCTGCCAGCTCGGCGACGGTCCGGACCCCGCAACTGCAGTGGGTCCGGGCGTCATCGTCGCTCGGATGCAACGGCGCTGGCGCTCGGCCGAAGTGGTCACGCGCTGTTCACACTGCGACGACGACTTCCGTCGTACGCTCCTCCCACGGCGTGACGGCGACTGCCCGCTGCGCCCAGGGAGGGGTCATGCCGCAGCCCACGATCGTGCTCGTCCACGGTGCCTGGGCCGATGGTTCCAGCTGGAACCCGGTGTCCACAGCGCTCCAGAGCCAGGGCTTCGACGTCCTGACGCCGCCGAACCTCCTGCACGGGGTCGCCGGCGACGCGGCGTACGTCGCGTCGTTCCTGGCGCAACGCACCACCGGTCCGGTCGTCCTCGTCGGCCACTCCTACGGCGGCGTCGTGATCACGAACGCGGGCGCGGCCGGCGGCGACGTGAAGGCCCTGGTCTACGTGAACGCCTTCATCCCCGACGTGGGTGAGACCGTGTTCGACATCCTCGGCGGCTCCGGCTCGGCGCTCGACGTGCCCGACCCGACCACCGTCCTGGACCTCGCCGGCTACCCGGACGCTCCCGAGGGCGACGTCGAGGCGTTCCTCAAGCCGAGCACCGTCCACGAGGCGTTCGCGCAGGACCTCTCCGAGGCCGACCGACTGCTGATCGTCGCCAGCCAGCGGCCGATCGCGCTCGGCGCCAACATCGGGCCCACCGAGGCCACGGCCTGGTCGTCCATCCCCGCCTGGGCGGTGGTGGGCACCCAGGACCGCGTGATCCCACCGGCGACCCAGCGCAGCATGGCGGAGCGCGCCGGGGCGACGATCACCGAGGTGGACGCGTCGCACGTGTCGATGGTCTCGCAACCGCAGGCGGCGATCGACGCCATCCTCGCCGCCGCGGCGACCGTCGGCGACGGCTGAGTCGGCGTCACTCCGGCAGCTCGGCGACGGCAGCGGTCGTTCCGTCCGCTCCCACCAGCTCCACCCGGTCGGCGGGCGCGCCGGGGATCGACACGGTCCACGAGTCGTCGCCGCTCCACACGGTCCACGTGCCGACCTCGTGGCGGGATCCGTCGGCCAGCACCAGGTCGCACCGGTACCGGACGCCGGTCGTCACGCCGTCGAGCGCCACGGTCATGGTGCGCGGCCGGACACCGGCCAGCTCGACGCGGCCGACCGGGCTGCCATCGTGCGAGACCAGCGCGGCGGCGACGTCGCCGGACGTCGGATCCTCCGGACCGACCAGCACGATGCCGGCACCGAGCACCGCGGCGAGCACGATCGCCGTCGCCCCGACCAGCGCGGCGGTCCGGAGCCGTCGGCGCCTCGGTCGATGGGCCGCAGCCGGGACCGAGGAGGCAACGGCGTCCGCGGAGCCGGGCCGGTCCTGACCCGTCATCGCAGCGACCGCCCGCTCCTCCACGCCGCTCGGCGGGACCACTGTGGGCGCCAGCAGCAGCAGGCGGTCGGACGCCGCGGTCAGCTCCACCAGCTCGGCGCGGCACGACGCACAGACGGTGAGGTGTGCCTCGAGACCGGGCACCTCGGCGGGGTCGCGGAGCCCGAGCGCCACCTCGGCCAGATCGTCGGCGGACTCGGCGCAGGCACGCGGCGCGTCAGCCACGATCCGGCCTCCCGGTGCTCGCGCCGCCGTCGACGCCCTCCTGGAGCTCCTCGCCGGCGGCGAGCAGCTCCCGCACCCGGCGCAACCCGCTGCGCAGCCGGGTCTTGGCGGTCCCCAGCGGCACGTGCTCGATCGACCCGATCTCGGCCGCGGTGTGCCCGCCGAGCGTCGCCAGCAGCAGCGCCCGCCGCTGCGCCTCCGGGACCTGGGACAGCACCCGACGCACCCTGCCGACCTCGTCGTCGGTGACCGCGGCGTCGCCCGGCTCCACCTCCGGCGATGCGGGCAGGAAGGGCTGCAGCGCGTCGGGCTCGTAGGGGCTCGCACGCCGGACCCGCAGCGCGTCGATGGCCAGGCGGCGGCAGATCGTCAGGAGCCAGGTCCGCACCGATCCGAGCCGTGGGTCGTAGGAGCCTGCATGGCGCCAGGCGCGTTCGAACGTGGACTGCGAGATGTCCTCGGCCAGCCGCCCGTCGCCGCACATCGAGGTCGCCAGACCGTGGACCTGGGCGGAGAACCGTCGCACGAAGACGGCCGCGGCCGTCTCGTCACCCACCCCGACGGCGGCGAGCAGCGCCGCGTCGTCGAGCCGGTCCGGCCCCCTCGTGTGCGACGAGCGCTCCACATCAGAACACTACGGACGAGGCCACGATCCGGATGGCGCGGCGTCCGGAAAATCCATCGGCGACCGGCCGACGTACCACCGCCGACACGTTCGTTCGCCGTTCAGGCCGAGCCCAGGGGGCCCAACATGCAGCATTCCCACCGTCCGGCGAGGTGCCGGTCGCTCCTCGCCATCCCGTTCGCCCTGCTGGCGGTGATGGCGCTCGCCGCGTGCGGGGACGACGGGTCCAGCTCCTCGTCCGCGACCCAGAAGTCGACGACCACCACGGCCGCGTCGGGAAGTGGCGCCGCCGGCACCGCGACGGTCGCACTCCGGAAGACCGATCTGGGCGAGGTCCTGGTCGATGCGCAGGGCCGCACGCTCTACGCCTTCACGCCCGACTCGGCGACGTCGAGCGCCTGTGTCGACAAGTGCGCGGACCTGTGGCCGCCGACGGCTGCGGAGGGGACGCCCACGGCGGGCGACGGGGTGGACGCGAAGCTCACCGTGATCACCCGTCCCGACGGGACCGAGCAGGTCGCGGCCGACGGCCACCCGCTGTACGAGTACGCAGGTGACTCGGCCGCCGGCGACACGACGGGTCAGGGCTCCGGCGGCAAGTGGTTCGTGCTCTCCGCCGACGGCTCGCTCGTGAAGTCCGACGCCGGCTCCACGGGCTCGTCCACGTCGAGCACCGCAGGCTCCCGCTACGGCTACTGAGGACGGCGCGCCGCGCCGCAGTGCCCAGCGGCGTCGCCGTCGCGCAGCGAGCCCCGTCCGGTTCCTGAGTCGTTGTCCGTACACTCCGAGCGGTGGGAGCGCTGCTGACTCACGTGCTCCCGCTGGCGGTCGGCGCCGCGATCAGCCCCACGGTCCTGGCCGTGGCGCTCCTGATCCTGTCGTCGCCCCGGCGGCCCGTCGTCCGGGGCGTCGCGTTCGTCGCCGGTGTGCTGGTGGTGATCGCCGGGCTGTCGGTCGTGGGGCTGCGACTGCCGCAGCACGTGGGACGGCCGTCGGCGATCCGGGTGGAGATCACGCGCACGGTCGACCTCGTGGTCGGCGTCCTGCTGCTCCTGCTCGCGGTCGCGACGCTGTTGCGGATGCTGACGACCGACCGGTCGGCTGACGCGCCGACCCGGGACTCGTGGACCCAGGACTCGTCGACCCGGGCCGCAGCTCACGGGCGCGACGGTCTGGGCGCCGCGGCGCTGCTGGGCGCGGCGATGATGATCGGCAACTTCTCCACGATCCTGCTGTACCTGCCGGCCATGCACGAGATCGCACGGTCGCACGCGACGGACGCTCAGAAGGCGCTGGCCCTGGTCCTGGCCGTGCTCATCACGTCCCTGCCCGCCACGCTGCCGCTCCTGGTCCGCGTGGCGGCGCCCGGGCCTGCCGAGCGCACCTTCACGACCATGCACGCATGGGTGGCCCGGCACTCGAACCAGGTGGCGTTCGTCGTCGCGCTGGTCTTCGGGCTGTGGCTCGTGTGGAAGGGCGGCTGAGCGACGGCCAGGACCGTGACGACGGTCCGGAGACGCCCCCGTCGAGCAGGGTCAGCGGCGCGATCGCGGGGCCGCCGCGCGGGCCTCCTGCTCGATGCGCTTCTTGGTCGCGGCCCACGAGCAGATCGGGCACCCGAGCAGGTCGTGGCGCAGCGCCGGGCAGTGCTCCCGGCCGAAGAAGATGATCTGCAGGTGGCGGCGGTTCCACGTGTCGATCGGGAACACGGCCTTGAGGTCGCGCTCGGTGCGCTCCACCGTCGTGCCGTTGGACAGGCCCCAACGCGCCGCCAGGCGGTGGATGTGGGTGTCGACCGGGAAGGCGGGGTGTCCGAAGCCCTGCGACATGACCACGCTGGCGGTCTTGTGGCCGACCCCGGCGAGCGACTCGAGGAACTCCCAGTCCTCGAGCACCTCGCCGCCGGCGTCCACGATCTGGTTGGCCGCCAGCCAGAGGTTGCGGGCCTTGGTCGGTGCGAGCCCGATCTCGCGGATGATCTCCAGGATGCGGTCGGGCCCGAGCTCGACCATCGCCTCGGGCGTGTCGGCCTCCGCGAAGAGCGCGGGAGTGACCTCGTTGACCTTCTTGTCCGTGGTCTGCGCCGACAGGGCCACGGCCACGAGCAGCGTGTAGGGATCACGGTGGTCGAGGGGGATCGGAGGGTCGGGGTAGAGGTCGTCGAGGATCTCCCCGATGAGGGCCGCCTTGTCCTGTCGCTTCACGGCGGGGACCCTACCGGCGCGCTCTAGGGTGGCCGTCCTCGACCCCGGGGGCTCAGCGGCCGGGTGACGGGCCGTGTGACGGGCGATGGGGAACAGGGGAGTCGTCGGGATGGATCAGGGGGCTGCGCCGGTGCCGGCCTCGGCGTTCGAGGTGGACCTGGACCGTCTGCGACGTCGCCGTTCGGTGAAGTGGTCGCTGTACGGACCGGACGTGCTCGCCGCGTGGGTCGCCGAGATGGACTTCGACGTCGCGCCACCCGTCCTCGATGCCGTCCGGGCCGCCGTGGAGCGCGAGGACTTCGGCTACCCGGTCGCGGACCTGGGCGAGCTGACCGAGGCCTGCACGGGGTTCCTGTCGACCGCGTACGGGTGGGACGTGTCGCCGCGCCGCGTCTTCCCGGTCGCGGACGTGCTGTCGGGTGTCGCCGGGGCGTTCCGGCTCGGGGTCCGCGACGGGGCCCCGATCGTCCTGCCGACGCCGGCCTACCCGCCGTTGTTCGAAGTGATCGAGCTGGCGGGGCGGGAGGTGGTCGAGGTGCCGATGGTCGTGGACGGCGGCCGGTTCGTCCTGGACCTCGACCGGATCGACGGCGCCCTGGCCGCCGGTGCCGGTGCCGTGCTCCTGTGCAACCCGCACAACCCGACGGGCCGGGCGTTCGGCGTCGACGAGCTCCGCGCCCTCGCCGAGGTGGTCGACCGTCGCGGTTCCAGGGTGGTCGCCGACGAGGTCCACGGCCCGCTCGCGCTGCCCGGCGCCCGCCACGTGCCGTACGCCTCGGTGTCCGACGCCGCGTCCGAGCACGCCGTGACCGTCACCTCGGCGTCCAAGGCCTGGAACGTCCCCGGGCTGAAGTGCGCCCAGGTGATCACCGCCAACCACGACGACGCGTCGGTGTGGCGCCGGCGGCGGGTGTTCGAGGTGGCGGGGCCGACGTCGCTCGGCATCGCGGCGTCGACCGCGGCGTACCGCGACGGCGGGCCGTGGCTCGATGCGCTCGTCGGGTACCTCGACCGGTCCCGGGTCCTGGTGCGCGAGCTCGTCGCCGCCGAGCTGCCGGGCGTCGTGCTGCACGGGCCTCAGGCCACGTACCTGGCCTGGCTCGACTGCACCGCCCTGGAGCTCCCGGACCCGGCGGCGGCGTTCCTGGCGCGCGGTCGTGTGGCGGTGAGCGACGGCCCGCCGTTCGGCGCGGGCAACGAGCAGTTCGTGCGCCTCAACATCGCGACCAGCCACGAGCTCCTGGAGCGCATCGTGACCGCGATGGGCGCCGCGCTCCGCTGATCGCACCCCCGGACTCGGGTCGCCTCGCGCCCGATGTGGGCGCGACGCGTCCCGAGTTCAGGGGTCCGGGTGGTCGGTCAGTCGCGGAACATGGTGGCGCCGGCCAGCGCCTCGCGGGCGGCCCACGTGGTGTGGGTGCCGCTGCTGATGCGCTCGGGCAGCCGCAGCGTGCAGACCGGCCCCGACGACGGGTCGGCGGCGTCGTACACGACGCAGCTCGACTCGTCCCGACCGACGTCGATCGTGTACGTCACCAGGTAGGCGTCGTCCTCGGCCGTCGCGCCGGGACGCGGCACCACCGCCACCTCGGAGCCGTACACGCCGGGACCGAACGTGATCGCCTGCTCGACGCCGGTGGTGACGTCGTGCTTGACCAGGCCGTCGAACAGGAACTTCCCGTCCTCGCCGGTGGCGGCGTACACGTAGCGGTGCGGTCGCATCTGGGCGGTGGGCGCCATCATCCCGAACTCGGTGAACCGCTCGCTCAGGTGCTCCTCGGTGGTCGTGCCGGTCGACAGGTCGAACCGCCAGCGGTGCAGCACCGTCTGGAGGCCGTCGAGGCAGATCGAGCGGAACGCCGCCTCCTCGAGCGACGCGGCACCCCTGGCGGACGGCTGGGGGCAGCCCTGGAAGAAGCCGTCCATGACGATCTCGTCGCCGTCCTCGTAGGCGTTGACGAAGTGGAGCACGAACGTCGGTTCGGCCTCGAACCACCGGATCGGACCGGTGCCGTCGCGCCGCAGCACCGCGAAGCGCGACGGCAGGTCGCGATGGAACTTCGGCACGTGCAACCCGGCCTCGACCAGGTCCTCCCGCCAGAACAGCGGGAAGTCGTTGAGGATGACGTAGTGCTCCGTGAACGCCATGTCGTGGGGGAGCCGGGCCCCGGGGAGCGGGACGTCGACCAGCACCTGCAACTGCCCGTCGGGGCCGACGCTGCCGTAGCGCAGGTGCGGCGCCTCCTTGCTGTAGGAGAAGAACAGGAGCTCGCCGGTGGCCGGGTCGACCTTGGTGTGGGCCGACACGCCCCAGTCGGGCGCGGCGCCGTCCCAGTCCTCCTTGCCGAGTGTGTCGCCGGTCGACAGGTCGATCCGGTACAGGTCGCCGCAGAAGTAGAAGCTGGTCAGGGCCTCGCCGCGGTGGACGACCACGTCCGTGCTCGACGCGTCCTTCATGCGGCCGCGGATGCCCCAGCCGTCGGTGCGCGGCGCGTCGTCGGGCATCTCGAGGACGCCGGACCACAGCGACTGGCCCTCCTCGGCCTCGGCCAGGAAGCCGTCGGTGCGCACGAACCGGTTCCGGTAGGCGGCCCGGCCGTCACGGAACTCGATCATGTGCAGCATCCCGTCGCCGTCGAACGGGTGGTAGGCGCTGAGCGCCGGGTGCACGGGGTTCTCGGTGTTGCGGATGTACGTGCCGTCGAGGTCGCTCGGGATCTCGCCCTGGACGACCCGGGGCTCGGCGTCCCACTCGTTGACCTGCGGGCGCCAGGCGCCGGTCCGGTACGGGTGGGTGTCGTCGGCCGGCAGCGTCGAGGTGACGGTGTTGACCAACCGGCTGCCGGCCGGGGCGGGGAACTGGGTCGCGGTGTCCATGCGGGCTCCGGATCGTGGGAGGGCGGTCAGCCGCGATCAGCCGCGGTCGGCCGACTCGAGGACGAACGTGACGGTGGTGGCGGTGCTGCCGCCGATGTTGAGGGTGCCCACCCGGCGGGCGCCGTCGACCTGGTAGTCGCCTGCGTTCCCATTGACCTGCTTGGCGGCGTCGAGCACCATGCGGACGCCCGACGCGCCCACCGGGTGACCGCCGCCGATGAGGCCGCCGCTCGGGTTGATCGGCAGACGGCCGCCGAGCTCGATGTCGCCGGACTCGACCGCCTTCCACGACTCGCCGGGCGCCGTCAGGCCGATGTGGTCGATCGCCATGTACTCGCTCGGCGTGAAGCAGTCGTGGGTCTCGAGCGCGTCCAGGTCGTCGAGCTCCATCTCGGCGCGGCGCAGCGCGTCGGCGAACGCCTCGCGGACGTGCGGCATCACGTACGGGTCGTCCTTGCTCGCGGCGAGCTTGGGCTCGAGCGGCAGCCCCGCGGTGCGGTGACCCCAGCCGGCGACGCGGGCGTCGGGCCGGGCGTCGGGGTGGTCGCGCAACCATGCGTCCGACACGAGCACCACGCCCGCGCCGCCGTCGGTGATCTGGCTGCAGTCGTAGCGGCGCAGCCGCCCCTCGACGACCGGGTTCACGTCGTCGTCGCCGCCGGCCGGACCCGAGAGCTCGGGGACGTGCCAGGAGCGGGTCTGGGCGTTCGGGTTGGCCTTGGCGTTGGCCAGGTTGACCTCACCGATGCGGCGCAGGTGCACCTCGTCCACGCCGTAGCGACGGTCGTACTCTTCGGCGACCTGGTCGAACATGTCGGCCCAGATGACCGAGCCCGGGCGACCCTCGTGGCCCACCCAGGCCGCGGCGCCGAGGTGCTCGGCCGCCTGCTGTCCGGGGACCGTGCGCTCCATCTCGACCCCGACGACCAGCGCGACGTCGTAGAAGCCGGCGGTCAGGTCCGCGATCGCGGCACGCGTGGCCACACCGCCGGATGCGCAGGCCGCCTCGTGGCGGCCGGCAGGAACGCCGATCAGGGCGTCGCAGACCGTTGCCGGCATGGCCCCCAGGTGCCCCTGCCCGTTGAACAGCTCGCCGAAGGCGTTGCCCACGTGGACCGTCTGGACCTCGGTGGCGTCGATGCCGGCGGCGTCGAGCGTCTCCCGCACGACCTCGTCGGTCAGGGCGTCGATCCCGAGGCCCTCCTTGGTGAGGTTGCGGGCGAAGTCGCTCTGGTAGCCGCCCAGCACCCAGATGTCGGTCGTCATGTGCTCCCCGGTCCGTCGGTTCCCACCCGCCCGGGGACGCTACCGCCCGGCGGATCGACGGACCGAGCGGACGACGGCGACCCGCCGTGGCCGAGGCTCAGCCCCCGGCAGGCACCGTCGTCGTGGTCGACGCCGGGGCGCCACCGGACGCGGCCGCAGGCGGTTCGCCGGGCATCGTGAACATCGGCTGCCACGGCTCGTCGGGGCCGACGGGGAACTGCACCGAGGGCGCATCCCCCTTG
>JAEXGP010000027.1 GCA_023450775.1 Actinomycetes bacterium
GCCGCGGTGGCGTTGTCCGTGGGCAGCAGTCCGTGGTCGAGCAGGACGAGTACGGCGGCGACCACGACGACGGCGGTCGTCCGGCGGCGGTCCCAGTCGGAGCGCTCGAGCGCCCGCTGGGCGATCAGCGCGATGCCCGCCAGTCCGGCGAACGAGAGGAACACCGTCATCCGCGACCACGCCCGGATCTGCGTGACGCCGATGCCGGCCAGCCAGGTGCCCACCCCGCCGGTGACGGCGACCATCAGGACGGCGGCCACGATCGTGGCCAGGCGGGCCGTCACCCGGTCGTCCCGATCGCGCGGCGCGGCCACGTGGCGGACGGCCACGACGACCACGCCGACGCACCCGGCGAGCGCGACCAGCCCGAGCACGGTGCCGGTGCTGGGCGCCACGTTGTCCGACGAGACCGATCTGGCCCATCCGGCCAGGGCGCCGAGCGGGTGCCCCTCGTCGAGCACGAGCAGGTCCTGCGGGTGCAGCGAGTACCGCCACACGTCGGCCGCGGTCCGGCGCAGCGCGGAGCTGGCGGGGTCGCCCGAGCGCCGGAGCAGGTCGGGCAGCAGCGACAGCCCGGCGACCAGGCCCAGGGCCGCCACCGTCAGCGCCGGCAGGAGCAGTCGACCCACCCGGCGGGAGCGCACCGCGACCGCCAGGCCCACGGCGACGATCACCACCAGCGTGAACGACGTGTAGTAGGCGCTCGACAGCGCGGTCGCCACGACGGCCACCGCGGGCAGCGCGAGCGAGCGCGGTCGTGCCCGCAGCTCTGCGACCGACGTCATCGTCGACCACAACGCCAGGTAGGTACCGAGGGCCACCGGGTACAGCGCGAAGAGGAAGAGGTGGCCGCCGAGCAGCGCCGAGGAGAAGGCGGGGCCCACCGAGAACGTGACCCCCACCGCGCCGGCGAGCAGCGGGCGCAGTCCCATCCATCGCAGCACGGCGAAGGCCACGGCGGCCGTGGCCGTCACCCCGAGCAGCAGGTACAGGTTGACGGCGCCGGTCACGTCGCCGGTCAGCGCGTCGAGCGACCGGAGGACGACGAGCGGCAGCCGTTCGGTGCCGGTCGGGAACACCGACCAGTCCACGCCGGTCGGCGCACCCAGGTCCGTGCTCGTCCCGGGCGACCCCACCGCATCGGTGGCCTCGACGATCGCCAGGTGCTGGAAGACGTCGCCCTGGTAGATGACCGGGTCGTCGAGCGGCCACGGTCGCAGCAGCACCACCGCCAGGACGAGCGCGAGTCCCGCCACGGCCAGCAGGTGGACGGGGCGCACCGACCGGTCGTCGCCGCCGGCACCGGGGGCGCCGCCGAACTGCGAGCTCTCGGCGCCGGGACGCGAGTCGGCGGCGATGGCGTGACCCACACCGACCCATCGGCCTGCGGGGACAGGACTTGAGGCCGCCGGATCGGCGCGGGCCGCCGGCGGCCGGCGCTCAGTCCCGGTCGAGCAGCGGCGCCAGGAACTGGCCGGTGAAGCTCTCGGGCGTCTTGGCGATGAGCTCGGGCGGGCCTTCGGCGATCACCCGGCCACCGCCGACGCCGCCCTCGGGACCGAGGTCGACCACCCAGTCGGCGGTCTTGATGACGTCGAGGTTGTGCTCGATGACCAGCACCGTGTTGCCCTGCTCCACCAGCCGCGACAGCACGGTCAGCAGCTTTCGGATGTCCTCGAAGTGCAGACCCGTGGTGGGCTCGTCGAGCAGGTACATGGTGTGGCCGGTGGACCGCTTGGCCAGCTCGGAGGCCAGCTTCACGCGCTGCGCCTCGCCGCCCGACAGCGTGGTGGCCGGCTGACCCAGCCGGACGTAGCCCAGGCCCACGTCGACCAGCGTCTGCATGTGCCGGGCGATCGTCGGCTGGTTGGAGAAGAACTCCAGCGCCTCCTCGCACGGCAGGTCGAGCACCTCGGAGATGCTGAGGCCCTTGAACGTGATCTCGAGCGTGTCCCGGTTGTAGCGGGCGCCCTTGCAGACCTCGCACGGCACGTACACGTCGGGCAGGAAGTGCATCTCGATCTTGATCGTGCCGTCGCCGGCGCACGCCTCGCAGCGGCCGCCCTTGACGTTGAAGCTGAACCGACCCGGCATGTAGCCGCGGATCCGGGCCTCGGGCGTCTGGGCGAACAGCTTGCGGATGTGGTCGAACACCCCGGTGTAGGTGGCGGGGTTGGACCGGGGCGTGCGACCGATCGGCGACTGGTCGATGTCGATCACCTTGTCGACGTGGTCCATGCCGTCGATCCGCCGGTGGAGCCCAGGCGGGATCTTGGACCCGTAGACGTGCTGCATGAGCGCCCGCAGCAGGATGTCGTTGACGAGCGTGGACTTGCCCGAGCCCGACACACCGGTGACCGCCACGAAGCAGCCGAGCGGCAGGTCGACGTCCAGGTTCTGCAGGTTGTGCTCGCGGGCACCCTTGATGGAGATCCAGTCGTCGCCGGGCTGACGGCGCAGCTCGGGCACCGGGATCGTGCGCTTGCCGGCCAGGTACTGGCCGGTGATCGACTCCTTGTTGCGCAGCAGTCCCTTGACCGTGCCCGTGTGCACGACCCGTCCGCCGTGCTCCCCCGCCCCCGGCCCGATGTCGACCACGTGGTCGGCCACCCGGATGGTGTCCTCGTCGTGCTCGACCACCAGCACCGTGTTGCCGATGTCGCGCAGCCGGATGAGCGTCTCGATGAGCTTGTGGTTGTCGCGCTGGTGCAGGCCGATCGACGGCTCGTCGAGCACGTAGAGCACGCCGACCAGGCCCGAGCCGATCTGCGACGCCAGCCGGATGCGCTGCGCCTCGCCGCCCGACAGCGTGGCGGCCGAACGCTCGAGCGAGAGGTACTCCAACCCCACGTCGCACAGGAACTGCAGACGGGTGTTGATCTCCTTCAGGATCCGCTCGGCGATCATCGCCTGGCGGTCGTCGAGGCGCAGGGTGGCGAGCCGGTCCCGGGACTCGGCGATGCTCAGGCTGCACAGCTGGTGCATGTTGAGGTCGTCGACCGTGACCGCCAGCGCGTACGGGTTGAGGCGCGCGCCGCCGCACGTGGGGCACGGCACCTGACGCATGTAGCCCTCGACCGCCTCCCGGGCCGAGTCCGACTCGGCCTCGGAGTGACGCCGCTTGAGGTACGGGATCACGCCCTCGTACTTGGCGGTGTAGGTGCGGGTGCGGCCGTAGCGGTTGCGGAACTTCACGTCGACGCGCTTGGCGTCGCCGATGCCGTACAGCAGCAGCTTCTGGTCCTTCTTGGGCAGGTCCTGCCACGCCACCTTGTCGTCGATGCCGTACTCCGACGTGACCGACTCGAGCAGACGGTGGAAGTACTTGGCGTGTCCCGACGCCCAGGGTGCGATCGCGCCGCCCGCCACGGACTGCTCGGGGTCGGGCACGACGAGCTCGGGGTCGACCTCGAAGACGGTGCCCAGGCCGTCGCACGCCGGGCAGGCGCCATAGGGCGAGTTGAACGAGAAGTTCCTGGGTGCGAGCTCCTCGAACGACTTGCCGTCGGAGGGGCGGGCCAGCTTCTCGGAGAACGTGAGGAGCTCGGGCTCGGCGTCGGCCGGCGCGTTCCCCTTGCCGACACCACGGCCGGGCACGATCTCGATCTGCGCCATGCCCTCGGCCAGCTCGAGCGCCGTCTCCATGGAGTCGGTGAGCCGCCGCTCGATCCCCTCGCGCAGGACGAGGCGGTCGATGATCACCTCGATCGTGTGCTGCTCGTAGCGGGCGAGCTCGATCTCGGCCGGCAGCTCGTAGACCTGCCCGTCGACGCGGACGCGGTTGAAGCCGCGCTGCGCGACGTCGGTGAACAGCTGCTCGTAGGTGCCCTTCCGACCGCGGACCATGGGTGCGATCACCTGGAAGCGGGTGCCCTCGGGGAGCTGCAGGATGCGGTCGACGATCTGCTGCGGCGTCTGGCGGACAAGCCGCTCGCCGGTCTCGGGGTCGTGCGGCACGCCGACGCGGGCGAACAGCAGCCGCAGGTAGTCGTAGATCTCGGTGACCGTGCCGACGGTGGAGCGCGGGTTGCGCGACGCCGACTTCTGGTCGATCGAGATGGCTGGGCTGAGGCCCTCGATCACGTCGACGTCGGGCTTGTCCATCTGGCCGAGGAACTGCCGGGCGTAGGCCGACAGCGACTCGACGTAGCGGCGCTGGCCCTCGGCGTAGATCGTGTCGAACGCCAGGCTGGACTTGCCCGAACCCGACAGGCCGGTGAAGACGATGAGCTGGTCGCGCGGCAGGTCGAGCGACACGTCGGTGAGGTTGTGCTCGCGAGCCCCGCGGATGACGATCCGGTCCGACGGGTGGTGGGTGGTCCGGGCCGCGCGGGACGCGCCGCTGGCCTTGGAGGTGGTCTTCGCCGGGGGTGACATCGCCCCGACAGCCTACTCCCCGAACACCTGTTCGTACAGGGTCGCGAGCCCGTCCGCTGAGGCGATCGCGAGGACGTGACGGGTGACCGCGGCGGGTCGTCAGGCGCCGGGGGCCAGCCGTTCCATCCGGGTGATCTGCCAGCCCCCGACCAGCTCGCGGTCGGTCACCTTCCACCCTGCGAGCGTGTCCCCCGTCGGCTCCTCGTCGTCCTGGGCGAGCACGACGATGCGGTTCACTTCCGTGCCGGCGACGCCGTTCAGCGCCTCTCGCAGCCGCTCCGGATCGGCGACGGTGAGCAGCCGGATGCCGTCGAGCCGGTCCCACGCGAAGCGACCGAACGTGGGGCGGGCGCTCACGACGACCACGTCCCCGCCGTCGCCCGCGGGACCGCCGGTCTCCGACTCGCTCGAGGCGCGGGCGTGCTCGACGCCGGCGAGCACCACGTCGACCGTGCGCTCGGCGCCGCGGTGGAGATCGGCGATCGAGCGGAGCGCCAGCACCGATGGCGCCAGCGCGACGACGAGGACGGCGACGGTGGCGATCGTCGCGTCGCGTGAGGGCAGGCGGTCCCGGGCGCTGCGCAGACCGAACAGCGCCGGAGGCACGAGCAACGGCAGCAGCAGGTGGTAGTAGCGACCACCCCACTCGGCGCCGCCGCCCTCGGCGTAGCTCGTCACCACCACCGCCGCGGACGCGACGGCCGACACCGCCAGGCCGGCCTGCACGACCGGACGGGCGAGGTCCTCGCGCCGGAGCAGCAGCAGTCCGGCGAGGAGCAACGGCACGGCGGGCAGCAGCCCGGTGACCAGGCCGACCGGTGCCACCACCAGCGCGAGCGAGGCGGCGCCGGCGGCGACGGTCACGCCCACCACCGCCACCGGCGACGCGCGCCGTCGCGAGAGCACGACGGCGACGACCAGCAGGGCGAGCACGGCCAGGACGACCAGCGTGGTGGTCGTCGGCACGTCGTGCGACGGCCGCAGCAGCGACTTCCACACGGCCGAGAGTCGCCCGGCGATCGGGTCGTAGTCCTCGGACGACGGCACGAACGAGCCCGACGACGACCCGATGGCGCGGGCCGAGACGGTGACGTCCAGCGCGTACGCCGCCAGGCCCGCGACGCCGGCGACGACGCCTGCGACGATCCGCTGCACGGTCGGCACAACGAGACGGCGGTCCCGGAGCGCCCGGACGACGGGCTCCGCGGTCGCGACCAACGCCACCGCAGCGACACCGAACAGACCCTCGGTGCGCCACAGCGGCACCAGGAACGCCATCGCCGCGATCGGCAGCAGTCGCCACCACGCCGGACGGTCGCGGAGGGCCAGGACCGCGGCCACCAGGAACCCGAGCGCTGCGGCCGCCGCGCCGGTGGAGACGACGAGGTTGGCGTCGAACACGAGCGGCGTCAGGAACGCCGTGGCCCACAGCGCGGCCGGGGCGAGCCGACGGTCCAGCCGCCACGCCACCGTCGCGGCGGCGAGCGCGGCGAGCCACACGGTCCACGCCGAGGTGAGCACGGCGCCGACCGGACCGAACACGGTGGTCATGGCCGCGACCGCGGCGGGCAGGGCCAGGTGCTTGGCGTACGGGTACGCCCGGCCATCGGCGGTGGTGCTGTTCTCGAGCGGCGGGAACGCACCCTCGGGATCCGCGGCCGGCAGCGGCAGGTCGGTGCCGGTCTCGCCGTCGCGGAGCAACGCCGCCTGGGCGAGCACGGAGCCGTCGTCGGAGATCGCCGGGTACGTGCTGTGGAACGCGACCGCCATGGCGGTGAGCGCGACGAAGGCGAGCAACGCGTGCAGCGTCAGCCGCCGGACCGTCACCGGTCGGCGGGAGCCCGGTGAGTCGGCCCGCGCCTCGTCGCCGTCCGGACCGGCACCGCCGTCGGACGGGCCTCCGGCGAGGGCGCGGCGATCCGCGCGTGCCGTGACGGTCACCCCACTCGGATCGGCAGGCCGGCGGCGGATCTGAACGGTTCGGGCGCTGCCATACTTGGTCCATGTCCTCGAGCACCGGAACGCTGTTCCGCATCACCACGTTCGGGGAGTCCCACGGCGGTGGCGTCGGCGTGGTCGTCGACGGCTGCCCGCCGCGGTTGGAGCTGTCCGAGAAGGACATCCAACCCGATCTGGACCGGCGTCGACCCGGCCAGAGCCGCCTGGTCACGCAGCGGGACGAGACCGACCAGGTCGAGATCCTCTCGGGCGTGACCGACGGGCTCACGCTCGGTTCGCCGATCGCCCTGCTGGTGCGCAACAAGGACCACCGCTCGGGTGCGTACGACCACATGTCCGAGCTGTACCGCCCGTCGCACGCCGACTACACCACCGAAGCCAAGTACGGCATCCGGGCGGTCGCCGGCGGTGGACGTGCCTCGGCGCGGGAGACGATCGGGCGGGTCGCCGCCGGTGCGATCGCCCGCAAGCTCCTCGCCCAGCACTTCGGCGTGGAGGTCCTCGCCTGGGTCTCGCAGGTCCACGACGTGGTCGCCGACGTCGACGCCGGCTCCGTCACCTTCGAGGAGGTCGAGGCCGACCCGACGCGCTGCCCGTCACCCGAGGCGGCCGCCGCGATGACCGAGGCGATCGAGCAGGCCCGGCGCGACGGCGACTCGCTCGGCGGCGTGGTCACCTGCGTGGCCCGCAGCGTGCCGCCCGGATGGGGTGAGCCGGTCTTCGACAAGCTCGAGGCCGACCTCGCCAAGGCGCTCATGAGCCTGCCGGCCAGCAAGGGCTTCGAGATCGGCTCGGGCTTCGGCTCGGCGGCCATGACCGGTCGCACGCACAACGACCCGTTCGTCCCCGGTCCCGACGGCCGGCCTCGCACCACCTCGAACCACTCGGGCGGCGTGCAGGGCGGCATCTCGAACGGCGAGGACGTCGTGGTGCGGGTGGCGTTCAAGCCGACCGCCACGATCTCGTCCCCGCAGCAGACCGTGACCCGCGACGGCGAGGCCGTCACCCTGGAGGCCAAGGGCCGCCACGACCCGTGCGTGCTCCCCCGCGCGGTCCCCATGG
>JAEXGP010000048.1 GCA_023450775.1 Actinomycetes bacterium
AGCGAGCCCGGCGCGTGTTGGCTCGGGCGAACGTCGGCGGCGAGCGCGACTTCTCGGGGCGCACCGGATCTACACCTTCAGGGGAGCGCACAACGGGTGCGCCCGCGACGGGCCTCGAGCCCAGTGGAGGTGAGTCCACCGTGAGTGGAACCCGGAAGACCAGTCCGAAGGCCGCCAAGGCAGCATCGAAGGTGCTGCGCGACGGCCGTACCAGCAAGGCGTCGAAGACGGCCGCCGGGAGCGCGCTGAGCCAGCGCGCCCCCAGGAAGGGCTCCAAGTAGTCGGCGCGGCGGTCCGCCGCCGTGCGGCGCCGAGTCCGTGGAGGCGGATCCCCCGCTTCTGCGGCTTGGCGCGACCGCAGCGGCGCTGCTGCCGCTGCGTCGAGGGGTCCGCCACCGGCGATCCGACGCGTCCTACGGTGCATCGAACGGAAGACCCGTTCGATGCGACAGGGTTGGTGTAGTTTGAACTACATGGCTGTTATTCCCACCCGTCTTGAGGATTCCGTGTACCGGGAGCTGCAGCGGATCAGTGGCGATCCGACTGCGGTAGTGGACCGGCACCAGCTGGCCGCTGCGCTGAGCAGCGGACGCCGCGATGTCAGTGCCCGGCGGATCGCGACACTGATCAATGAGCAGCTGATCCCCCAGTCCGTCCGAGTCGGATCCGGTCGCGGCGTCTGGCCGGTCGCAGTCATCGACCTGGCGAACTGGGTCCTGGACCGTCAGGAAGCCGGCATCTCCAACGCGGCCATCAGCGAGCTCGTGCTCCTGTGGTCGGTTCTCCACCGGTCGCTCGTTGCCGGCGAGGTGGACTTGGCCGAGATCGAGGACGTCGCCCGGTCCCGCATCACCGACGTGGAGGCAAACAACTTCATCCCGATGCTCGTGAGCAGCGTCGTGTCGTGGCTGGTGCCCGAGGACCGCGGCTGCCTCACTTGGAGGCTCAAGGACGGCCAGCTGCGCACCGGCGACGACGCAGTGTCGTTCTGCATCACCTTCCTATTGACCGAGCCAGACGAGGCGTCGGGTGTCGCCCGGCCCACCTCGTTCGCACAGCTGCGGCTGCCCGGGTTTGACGTCCCCGACTTCGGCGGCGCCGATGTGGTCATCCTGGGCTCACCGCCCGACATGCCCGTGCACTACGAGAACATTCGCCAGTTCAGCCCGAACCGCCGACGTGCACATGAGGGTGCCCAACCGCTCTTCGCCGCATCCGGAGGCGCATAACCAGCCCGAAAAGGAGACGGTCGCCCCTGCAAGGGCGACCGCTCCTGACTCCGTCGAGAAGCTCGACAGCGTCGACAACCGCACCCTACCCGGGTCGGAGCAAGGCGAGCTTCCTTCGACGGGGCCATGTCCCCAACCAGAAGGAGGGCTCGCACATGAGCTCCTCGTGCAACCGTCCGACCACCGAGAGCCTTCGCCGGCGCGAGCCGTGCCGGATCGACTCGGTCGTAAACCGCAGGACCGGAGATCCCAAGTGGTGGTGCTCGACGCACGCCCAGCCTGCATGGGGCGCGGGCGGTGCGCGTCTCGACCGCTGCGCCGGGAGCGGCGACGAGCCGCCCGACGACGACGACGTCGTCGACCTCGACCTGGACGAGATCGCAGTCGTGGGGATCTGGGGCGCACTTGCGCCTGCTCTCTCCGCTGGGCGCGTACGCGTGCATCCC
Organism: Actinomycetes bacterium; assembly: GCA_023450775.1. GTDB lineage: Bacteria > Actinomycetota > Acidimicrobiia > Acidimicrobiales > Microtrichaceae > Dermatobacter. The sequence goes on from JAEXGP010000048.1 coordinate 1,676, forward strand.
GGCGCCGTCCACGTTCACGCGCGTGCGACGCCCGGCGGGCCGAAGACCATCGACCGGTCGTACGCCATCGTGCGCCTCCGCCGCGGCGACGTCGCCGCGGTGATCGACGGTGAGGACGCCCGCGCATGGTCGGTGTCTGCGGTTGCACGGGTACCAGTGTCGGACGTCCGTTGCCGGCACTGCGGCCGAGGCCACACCGACCGCGACGAGTTCGCCGTTCGGCCGCACCGCAAGCACCAGTGCTGCTGGTGCTCTCGGGACTTCTGGGTGACCGATCCTTCCGTCGGGAACCTGCTCGTCCCTGTCGCGACTCTCCTCAACCCGGCGACCCGGGCCCAGCCGGTCCTCTCGCAGGACCACCTCGACCTCGGCACCTCGGACATCGGGGGCATCGCCGTCTGGGCCACCAACCCTGCCATCGTCTGGGTCGGCGCTCGACCCGAGAGCGAGGGAATTCACGTGCACGTGTGGGACCGCAGCAGCCAGTTGGTCGTCGACGACACGTTCGGCTCGGTTGCCGTCGACGGGGAGGTCCTGGAGCCGGACCAGCTCCAGCGCCTTCAAGTGCTGCGCTCCATCCCTGCGGTGGCCGGACGTGTCGCAACCGTGCCGTGCGCCGCGTGCGGATCTGCTGACGTCACTGAGGACCAGGAGTGGCAGCCGTCGACCGAGCACCGCTGCGTTCGCTGCGGGAGCGCCGTACGCACCCGCCGGAAGGTCGCCAGCAGCGCGATCTTGGCCATGGAGCAGCGGCTTCAGCGCTACCTGTCGTGACCGCCGGCGACACGAGTCGCGTGCGGGTTGCGGATGTCAGCGCTAGTCCGCGTCCTGATGGGACCGTCGAGCGCCGCCAGCACAGGCTGAGAAGGCGTGTCGTCGTCGCGCACTGCGGCGTTCGTGTCGCAGGCAGGCCCGGCGTGCGATCCCTCGTATTCACCGACAACCTCAAGGAAAGTCGTTGATGATGGAGACCCGCTAGCGGCTATCCGCTATCGGGCCCAACTGTGCGTCGCTGACTCGCTCGACGCCGCGGCTGAGCCGGTTCAAGGAGTAGCCGCGGCGTCTGTCGACGGTGGGAAGCTCCTCCTCCATCTGGATGAGGGCTTCGATCTCGTCAGCTAGCGCGTTCGATCGGAACACCGGCGTCTGCGCGTCGTCGGTCTCCTGGACTGGTCGTGTGGTGGCCATGCTGCCGACCGCCCCAGCGGGATCCTGCCTGTCACGCGACTCCGACATCGCGGATGGCCCGGACCGCAGACAGTGGGCGGATGTGCGCAGATCTTCTGCGCCCACTCTGGACCTCCTCTAACCTCGGCGCAGGTTGAGAGGGAGGGTGTTTGATGAAGGTTTCTCGCGTTCGCGCGCTCGTACTTGCAGCGAGCCTTGCTGTTGCGTCGGTCGTCGCGGCATGTGCGCCCCCACCGGATCCCGGGCCGGTGGGGTCGACGACCACGACAACCGCATTGCCTGGTCCGAACGGAGTGATCATCGCGGCACCGGACGAGGTCGTCTCGTCGAGCACGAACGGCAAGCGGCTCCTTCTCAAGCACGATGACGAAGCGCTCTTCGTGTGGGATCGCGCGGCCGGCACGGTGGTGCCGGTCCCCGACACGGTCCCGTCCACGACGGCCGGCGGCATCCGCGGCGCAGACCCCCAGATCTCCGGTGATGGGACGAAGGTCGCCTGGACCGGCTACTTCGACGGGTCGGTCTCCCCGCCGCGCTACGGAGTCACGCCGGCGTTCGCGGACCTGACGACCGGGCAGGCCCGGGTCATGCCCACGCCCGGCATCGACATGTGGGTGAACTACACCGCGGTCGCGATGCCCGACGACGGATCCTTCGTCGTCGTCGAGCGCAAGTCGCTCATCCCCGACGACTACACCGTCGAGATCGCCGTCTGGAACACGGTGGCCAACACCGTGACCTACACCGGGCTCACCGCGTCGCAGACCTACACGAGCTCCGGTCAGACCAGCGTCTCGAACGACGGTCGCTACGTGCAGTTCGAGCGCAACGTGTGGGACCGCCAGACCGGGGAGGTCACGGCCGTGACCGCCCCCAACGCGACGGGCTACGACAACGTCGGTCTGAACGGCAGCGGCCGGCTCTTCGCGTTCAACTCCGAGAGCGCGGGCGGTGGCTACACGACCGCACGGCCTGCGATATGGGACCGCGAGACCAACATGATCCGGCATGCGCCCCTCGGTGCCGACGGCCAGCCGTACAACGCCCAGACCTACATCCGTGGGATCTCCGACGACGGTGCAGTGGCGCTGCTCTACTCCGGTGCCAGCAACGTCGTTGCCGGCGACACCAACGGCAGGGGCGACACGTTCATCTGGGACTTGAACGCGAACACGGTCCGGCGCCTCGCTCCGGGCGACAGCGACTCGTACGCCGGCTGGCTGCTGAGCGGCAACGGCCGAGTGGTCGCCGGGTTGCGCTATGCGGCCGACTTCTCCCCAGTCGGCCCGTTTGTCTGGACAGAGTGAACCGTTGCCAAGACGGGGAGCGGCGACCTCTTCGAGGCCTCGCCCCAGGGGATGGTCCTCCCGGCGGCGGCATCGTCACGCAATCCTCACTGTCAGCCTGAGTGGCCTCACGGCACGCCGAAGGCTTTTCGCGACGCGACGGCCGTTCGCGGCATACCTAAGTGGTAAGCCCCTCTGGGACTGCCCGCGCTCACGGGCGGACGAGGCCAGTTGGCGCGGGCCGGCTGCGACGCACCGCCGGTGTGGGAGCGGGGTCGAGGTGGTGGCCCAGGGCCGAGGGGCCCCATGTGCACCACCTCGCCGGACGGGTCGTCGCCCATGAGAGCGAGCAGAGCTCCCTCAGCCGAGCTGCGTGCCGGTGCCCAGGCCGGCGGGACCCCTGCAACAGCAGGGATCCCGGAGCGGAGGGAGGGGGATTCGAACCCCCGGAGGCCGTGAAGCCTCAACGGTTTTCAAGACCGTCGCAATCGTCCGCTCTGCCATCCCTCCCGGATGTCGCGATCAGCGATCGTACCGGGCGGGCCCGGGGCCACCTCGAGGCTCATTTCGTGAGCTAGGCCGATCGGCTCCAAATCGTCCACAACGGATCGCGCTCGACCGAACGTTGATGGTGCACACCCGAGAGGAAGGTGGCGCCGGAGATGACGGCTTCAGATCAACCCGCACCTGGCTGGTGGCTGGCGAGCGACGGCTACTGGTACCCGCCGGAGCAGTCGCCGGGCTGGCCCGCTCCACCCGGCTCGTCCACTCCGCCCACGGACCCCAAGCGGCGTCGAGTATGGCCGTGGGTCGTGGGCGGCGTGGTGGCGCTGCTCCTGTTGATCGGCATCGTGGCACCGAAGGACGACGAGGTCCGGCTCACCAACGCCGAGGGATCGACGTCGACGACGGCCGAGCTGCAGCCGACGACGACCCCGACCACCGCACCGCCGACGACCGCTCCTCCGACGACGGCACCGCCCACCACGGCGCCGACCACGACGGCACCGCCACCCGCTCCTCCGCCCACGGCACCGCCGCCACCCCCGACGGCACCGCCCACCACGGCGGCAGCTCAGACAGCACCTGCTCCGCTCAGTTCGTCCGTGTACTACGCGAACTGCTCGGCCGCGCGGGCCGCCGGCGCAGCCCCGCTGCACGTCGGGGATCCCGGCTACGCCTCGCACCTGGACCGGGACCACGACGGCATCGCCTGCGAGTAGGTCACCCGCAACCGAGGCGCGCCGGCGCCCTGGCCTGGGACGATGTGGTCATGACCGACGACCTGCCCTACACCGAGGCCGACGTCGAGCTGGCGCTGACCAACGTTCGCCGCAGCTGTCTCTCGCTGCCCGAGGCGACCGAGAAGCTCAGCCACGGATCGCCCACGTTCTTCGTCCGCAAGTCGTTCGTGATGTTCCTCGACGACCACCACGGCGACGGCCGCCTGGCGATCTGGTGCGCCGCGCCGGAGGGGGCGCAGGGCCTGATGGTCGACGCGGAGCCCGAGCGCTTCTTCGTCCCGCCCTACGTCGGGCACCGCGGTTGGCTCGGCATGCGCCTGGATGTGGACGTCGACTGGGACGAGGTCCACGCCGTGATCGTCGAGGCCTACCGTTGCGTGGCGCCCAAGAAGCTGCTCGCGCTGCTCGACGAGTCCGAGGACTGAGGGCCCGGCGCCCGTTCTCGGTGCACTGATCGACGCGGGTACGACGATCAGCGCAGGCAGAACCGGGCAGCTCGGGAGGTCAGCGTGCGGAGCGACGCCGCCGGAGCGCGACCACCCCGGCGCCGACCGCGACCGCAGCCGCTCCGGCGACCGCCGTCGCGACGATCCGGCCCGGAGACCACCGGGTGTCGCGGTCAGCGGCCACGTCGTGGAGCGGCCCGATCCGGCGCACGGCGCCGGGCCGATCGGCGTCGACGGCCCAGGTGGCCCGGAGCTCGGCGGGCGCCATCGGCTCGCGGGCGTCGACCCCGAACCACCGCCCGACGATGGACGACGGCGTCACCTCGAGCGTGACGAACCCCCACATCTCGAGGTCGGACCACACGGCGCCGGTCACGTCCTCGTCCGCGAGCTCGTCGGCCACCCGACGCCAGCCACGGGGCAGCTGCCGACCCAGCGGGGTCGACGAGACGCTCGGGCACACGAACTCGGGCGCCACCGCACGGACCCCGGGGCTCAGCTGGCCGTCGAACACCCATGCCGAGTGCACGTCGCCCGACACGATCAGCGCGTCGCCGCCGCGGTCGGCCAGCCAGCGGGCGACCCGCCGTCGCTCGGCCGTGTAGCCGTCCCACTCGTCGGTGCAGACCGCGTCGCCGTCGACGATGCCGTAGCCCGACGGCGCGCCGTCGAGCAGCTCCACTCCCGGACGCACGGGCAGCCGCATCGGGCTCATGACGACCTGCGTCGCGAGCACGCACCACCGGCTCGAGCGGTCGCGCAGTCGCTCCTCGACCCACCGCCGCTGCCGCGCTCCGAGCAACGAGCGGTCGGGGTCGTCGACCGGCGCCGCGCCCGGATCACCGGCCTGCTGGTCGCGGCCCTCGAACCGGGTGTCGAGGACGACGAGCTCGGCCAGGTCGCCGGCACGGAACGAGCGCCACAGGCGGGTGAGGTCATCGGGGTCGGGCAGGCGGGCGGGCAACCAGCGCTGACGCGCCACCGCCGCCGCGTGGGCTCGCTCGGACCAGGGGCCGTGCTCATCGGGGTCGTGCGCCTTGGCGCCGCCGCGCCAGGCGTTGTCCGCGAGGTCGTGGTCGTCCCAGATCGCGATCATCGGATGGGCCTCGTGCAGACGCCGCGTCGCCGGGTCGCGCCGGACCTGCGCATACCGCCGGTGGTAGTCGTCGACGGTGACGCAGTCGTGGTCGGGCTCGAGCTCCCGCTCGCCCTTTCCGGAGGTCTCGTACACGTAGTCGCCGAGGTGCAGCACGACGTCGACGTCGGCCTCGGCGACGGCGCGGTGCACCGACAGGTGGTGGATCGAGTAGTCGGCGCAGCAGATGAGTCCCACGGTCCACCGCGTGGCGGCACCGGCCGGCATCGTGCGGGTGCGACCGACCGACGAGCGGGTCGAGCCCGTGCTGAACCAGTACCGGTACGTGGTCGCCGGCGCGAGGCCATCCACGTCGACGTGCACGCAGCCGTGGTCGCGGTCGACGTCCAGGGTGCCCGAGGTGCGTGCGGGGACGGGACCGTCGACCGCCTCGATGTGCCAACTCACACGGTCGACGCCCGCCGCGCGCGTCCAGAGGATGGCGCGGCGGTCCGTCGGGTCGAAGCTCGCGACGCCGTGCGTGAACACCTCGTCGGCAGCGCCCGCCCCGTTCTCGGTGCGGTCCTCGTCGTCAGGCAACGATGGGTGCACGCGGAAGGTGCCTCAGCCGTCGATCTGCGCGCGGAGCGACGCCATCCACTCGTCGGCCGCCTGCTGGGCCGCGTCGACGCGGGCCCGTTCGGCGGGGCCGCGCTCGCCGGCCGCCGGGTACGAGCCCAGGAACTTCACGTCGGCCTGCGTGGCGCGCAGCGTGCGCAGGCAGTCGGCCACCACCTCGTCGGCCACGTGGCCGTCGAGCTCCAGCAGAAAGCAGTAGTCACCGAGCGAGGTCTTGGTCGGGCGGCTGAGCAGCAGCGTCAGGTTGATCGACCGCGCGGCGAACTCCTGGAGGATGGCGAGCAGCGAACCGGGTCGGTCCGCGCGCTGGTAGACGACGATCGACGTCTTGTCGTGGCCGGTCGGCGCAGGGATGCCCGACCGGGCGACCACCACGAACCGGGTGCGGTTCTCCGGGTGCGACTCGATGTCGGCCGCCCCGATCTCCAACCCGTAGACCTCGGCGGCCCGGGCGTTGGCGATGGAGGCGACGGTCGGGTCCGCGAGCTGGGCGCAGGTCTCGGCGGCCTCGGCGGTGGAGTTGGCGGTGCGCAGCTCGGCGGTCGGGACGTTGGCGCGGAGCCAGGCGCGGCACTGGGCCGCAGCCACCGGGATCGACAGCACCTGCTTGATCCCGGACAGGGGCGCGCCGGGCTGGACGAGGAGGTGCAGCTGCACCGGCTCGACCAGCTCGCGCTGGATCACCAGCTCCACGTCGAACGCCAGGGTGTCGATGGTGGCGTTGACCGTGCCCTCGATGGCGTTCTCGATCGGGACGACGCCCAGGTCCGCGTCGCCCTCGTTCACCGCGAAGAGCACGTCGGCCATGGTGGGCAGCGCGACCAGCTCGCCCGCTGCCAGGTCGGGCTCCCGGCGCAGCGCCTGCTCGGTGAACGTGCCGACCGGACCGAGGAACGCGACGCGACGGGCGTCGGCGGATCGGGTCGGGTTCGGCTGTTCGGACATGGACCCACGCTACCGGTGGCCCCGTCGGCCACCCCACCGGGAAATGGCGGAGGGCCACTCGAACGAGCCGCCCCGCAGGGGCCGTCCGGAGCGAAATCCGCCGGTCGATCGCCGATCGCCGGGTCCTACGATTGCCGCCATGGCCGACGTCGCTGCTCCCACCTCGCACCTGGCCCCCGTCTGGTTCCAGGTGACCGACCTCCAGGTCGCCAGCGGCGAGGGCTGCTGGGTCACCACGGTCGACGGCGACCGCTTCCTGGACTTCACCGCGGGCATCGCCGTGACCTCCACCGGTCACTGCCATCCGCAGGTGGTGGCGGCCATCGCCGAGCAGGCGCAGCGCTTCGTCCACGCGCAGGTCAACTGCTACCGCCACGACCTCCTCGAGCCGCTCGCGGCGCGACTGGCCGAGCTCGCGCCGGCGGACATCGACACGTTCTTCTTCGCCAACTCGGGCGCCGAGGCCACCGAGGGCGCGGTCAAGCTCGCCAAGCAGGCCACCGGCCGGCCCCACGTCATCGTGTTCCAGGGCAGCTTCCACGGCCGCACGCACCTGGCCATGGCGATGACCACCTCGAAGACCGGCTACCGGGCGGGTCACACGCCGCTCCCCGCCGGGGTGTTCCCGGCGCCCTTCCCGCACACGGTCGGCACCGACATGACCGAGACGCACGCCGTCGACGCCGCGCTCGAGGGACTCCGCAACCTGCTGGCCAGCCAGACCGCGCCGTCCGAGACCGCGGCGATGATCCTGGAGCCGGTGCTCGGCGAGGGCGGCTACTTCCCGGCCCCGGCCGCGTTCCTGGAGGGCATCCGCGAGATCTGCGACGAGCACGGGATCCTGTTCATCGCGGACGAGGTGCAGTCGGGCTTCTGCCGCACCGGCCGCATGTTCTTCGTCGAGGAGTCCGGGGTGCGGCCCGACATCATCGTCATGGCCAAGGGCATCGCCTCCGGGTTCCCGATCGCCGCCATCGGCGCCTCGGCCGATCTGATGGCGCGGTGGCCGGTGGGATCGCACGGCGGGACCTACGGCGGCAACCCCATGGGCTGCGCGGCCGCGCTGGCGACCATCGACGTGCTGACCGCCGACGGCCTCCTGGACGACGTCAACGCGCGCGGCGACCAGCTGCGCGACGGACTCCGCAAGCTGGCCGCCGAACACCCGGTGATCGCGGACGTGCGCGGCCCCGGCCTCATGGTCGCCATGGAGTTCCGCGATCCCGACACCGGTCGTCCCGACGCGGCCCGCACCGCCGCGGTGATCGCGCACTGCCGCGACGAGTCGAACCTGCTGCTCATGAACGCCGGCACGTGGGCGAACATCATCCGCTTCATGCCGCCGCTGGTGGTGAACGAGGAGGAGATGGCCCTGGCCGTCGACGCGGTCAGCCGAGCCGTCGCCGCCACCGCCTGACCGACCCGCCGTACTCGGGCCGTCTCGCGCCCGATGCGGGCGCGAGACGTCCCGAGTTGAGGAGTGCGTCGCCGAGTTCAGGAGCTCGACTGGCGCGAGCTGGCGTGGCGCCAGAGCGACCGGTAGCTCGGCCAGACCAGCTCGGGCCGGACGTAGCCGGCCGCCTCCAGCTCTCGCTGCAGCTGCGGGAGCTTGGAGAACGGCACACCGATGTCGACGTGGTGGGCCAGGTGCCAGCCGGTGTTGAACGGCACCATCCAGAACCTGGCCCACACCCCCTGGCGAACGTGGTGCGTGGTCAGGCGCCGGTCGGGCGACGCCTCCATGCCGCCGTGCTCGGCGACGGCGCGGAGCCGGTTGAGCACCCGCCACACCGTCATCCACGGCAGCAACCAGAACACGGGGTAGATCCACCAGTGGCCGAGCCCCAGCCACAGTCCGACGAACAGCGCGACCTGCCAGCCCAGGATCTTGAGGGCCAGCGGGCGGGCGGTCGGCGAGCGGACGGCCTTCAGGAGTCCCTTGAGGTTCTTCCACCCGCTGTTGCCGTCGGCGTCCCGGGTGAGCTTGCGCCGCCACGAGTCCCGGGTGATCGGGTAGCCGGCGTAGAGCATGAGGTCCGGCTCGTTGGGGCCGAACTCCTCCTTGTGGTGCGCCATGTGGCTGCGCCGGTAGCCGTCGAAGGGGACGAACGCCGGGTAGGCCAGGAGCCACGCCCCCACCCAGTCGTTGACCTTCCGATTGGTGAACAGCAGCCGGTGGGCGGCCTCGTGGGAGAGGATCGCGAACCGGGCCATGGCTCGGCCCATGAGGAAGAAGGCGGCGATCCAGCCGATCGGGTTGCCCCACCAGGCGGCGAGCGCCAGCACGCCGACCGATTGGATCCACACGCCGGCGACGTGGACGACGTTGGCGAGGTCGGGGATGCGGTACAGCTCCTGGCGGAGCTCGCCGATCGGGCGCCCGGTGGGGCCCAGCCGGTCGGTGGGCAGCACGTCGGTCAGCGCCTCGGGGGGCGGCAGCATGGTGCTGGGAGCGCGGAGCGTCGCGGTCACACGTGTACCTTACGCTTGAGAGATGGTTGTCCGCAATCGTGTAAGGCGCCGGGATCGACCTACGGTGGTGGCGTGGCGACCCGATCCGACGCCCCGGGAGACCGTCGTGACCGTGACGAGGCGATCGCCGGCACCGACCGTCCGCTGACCGCCCGTTCGGTGCTGGCTTCGACGCTGCTCGGCACCCACCCGCCCCGGATGCCGGTCCGTGAGCTCGTCCGGGCCGGCACGCTGTTCGGGCTGGAGGAGGGCGCCGTCCGCACCGCACTGTCCCGCATGGTCACCGCCGGTGAGGCCGTCCGGACCGCGGACGGCTCGTACGAGCTCGTCGGCAAGCTCGTGGAGCGTCAGCGTCGCCAGGACGCCGGTCGCGTCGCGACCACGCTCGAGTGGTCGGGTGGATGGCGCCAGGCGGTGGTCGTCTCGGGAGGCCGCAGCGCGGCCGATCGCGCCGCCCTCCGCCGGTCCATGCAGCGCCTGCGCATGGGGGAGCTGCGCGACAGCGTCTGGATCCGGCCCGACAACCTGCCCGCCGACCGGTTGCCCGAGGACCGGGCCGTGGTCGAGCCGTTCACCCGCTGGTTCACCGTGCATCCCGACGTCGACTCGGACCTGGTGGACACGCTCTGGGACCTGCCGGCGTGGCAGGCCCGTGCCATGGAGCTCCGACGCTCGATGGCCGTGCTCGAACGCCGCCTCGTCGCCGGCGACACCGACGCGCTGGCGCCCGGATGGCTGCTGTCGGCCGCCGTGCTGCGCCACTTCAACGCCGATCCGATGCTGCCGCGCGAGCTGCTCGGACGGAAGTGGCCCGGTGACGCGCTCCGGGCCGACTACGACCGGTACGACGCGACCTACAAGTCCCTCCTGGGCGAGTGGCTCGGACTGGGTCGCGACGGTGAGGCCGACCGGCCCCGCGGCGGCAAGGCGGGCGCGAACGGGCGGTAGCGTGCCGTTCGTGAGCGACGCACCTGCGCCCGACCCGTCCGACGGCCACGGCCACCCCCGCGACGCGGGCAGCCACGGGCCGGGTCGGTTCGACGACCGCTTCTACTTCCGCCAGCTCCTGGCCGGTCGGGACTTCGCCGTCGGCGACCCGGTGGCCACGCAGATGGTCAACTTCGCGTACCTGATCGGCGACCGGACCACCGGCGAGTGCGTGGTGATCGATCCCGCCTACGCCGTCGGGGACCTGGTCGACGTCGCGGCGGCGGACGGCATGCGACTCACCGGCGCGCTGGTCACGCACTACCACCCCGACCACTGCGGCGGCTCGATGATGGGCATGCGGATCGAGGGCGCCACCGAGCTCATGGCGGTCGCGCCCGTGCCGGTGCACGTCCAGGCCGACGAGGCCGAGTGGGTCCTGAAGGTGACCGACCTGCAGCCCGGCGACCTCACCCTGCACGGCGCGGGCGACACGGTGATGGTCGGCGAGATCCCGATCCAGCTGCTGCACACGCCGGGCC
>JAEXGP010000069.1 GCA_023450775.1 Actinomycetes bacterium
CGCCCGACAGGATCGCGTACCAGGGGCCGATGTCGATCGCCCGGTCGAGCACCACGAAGAAGATGCCGCCGGCGGCGATCAGGCCGGCGGTGACACCGCCGCTCACCGAGGTGATGCCCGCCAGGTACGCGGTCGAGAAGACCGTCAGCCCGATGAACACGCTGAACGTCTGGAAGGTCACGTTCGTCTGCTTGTAGGCGAGCAGGGTGCCGCCCAGCCCGGCGATGAAGGCGCCGATGGCGAAGCCGATCAGCTTGATGCGGACCACCGAGATGCCGGCGCTGGCGGCGGAGCGCTCGTTGGCCCGGACCGCGAGCATGGCGGACCCGAGGCGGCTGGTGCGCAGCAGGGCCACGGCGCCGGCCACGGCCACGAGCACGATCAGGCAGACCACCCCGAACCCGACGCGTGGGAACTCCAGACCGGTCCCGACCCCCAGGTCGCCGCCGAACAGCTCGGGGTTCGCGACCCGGGCACCCGCGGTGCCGCCGTTCAGGCTGTTGTTGCGGAACCACAGCGCCTCGACGGTCACGGCGAAGCTCAACGTGACGACGCCGACGAGCAGACCCCTGATCCGCAGTGCGGGCAGGCCCACGAGCACGCCGATCACGCTCGCGCCGAGGGCGGCGAGCAGCGGAGCGATCGGGAACGGCACGCCCCACGAGTCGGTGAGCGGGCTGAGCAGGAACCCGGCGACACCGGCCAGCGTGAGCTGGGCGAGCGAGATCTGGCCGCAGTAGCCCGTGACCACCACGAGCGAGAGCGAGATCACGCCGAAGATGATCGAGGTGATGACCGCCGACCGGTAGCTGCCGGAGGTGACGAGCACCGCGACGAGGCCGATGGCCGAGCCCACCGCGAGCGGAACCTTCCACGACCGCGGACGGGGGGCGCGCCCCAGGCTCTGCACGAGCAGCGTGCCGCGGGTCGGCAGCGGCTTGCTCCGGATCAGCAGCGCGGCGAGCACGAGCACGAGCGGGATGAGCTCCGCGGTGCCCTGGTCGGGGAACCACTCGTGGCGGCTCTTCATGAACACGGCGAGCGACTGGAGCGCGCCGATGGCGATGCCGCCCAGGAAGGCCGGGAGCAGGGCGGTGAACCGGCCGAGCACCGCCGCGGCGAGCGCCGGCACGATGAACAGCGTGTAGGTCCCGGGGATGAGCGGCACCAGCGGCGCGATCAGGATCCCGGCCAGGCCCGCCACGGCCGCGCTGATGGCCCAGTTCGCCATGGCGATCCGTTCCGGCGACAGGCCGGTCACGAGCGCGCCCACCTCGGTCTCGGCCGCGGCGCGGGTGGCGATGCCGAACCGGGTGAAGCGGTAGATCATCGCGAGACCCAGCGTGACGGCTGCGATCGTGAGCGCGAACCAGAGCCGGTCGCTGACGATGCGGACGCCGAGCACCTCCAGGTTGGTTCGCGGGAAGATCGGCTGGACCAGCTGCTGGTCCGGCCCGGCACGCTCGGCGACGACGGCGGTCAGGAGGATCATCACGCCCAGCGAGGCGACGGCCTTGGCGAGAGGGCGGGCGTTGCGCAACGGCCGGAACACCGCGACGTAGAGCAGCAGCCCCAGCAGCGCCTCGACGACCAGCGTGGTGATGAGCGCCGGCCAGAAGGCGACCGGTCCACCGAGGTCATAGGTGTGGGGACCGATCGGCAGCGGGGCGAGCAGCTCCCCGCGCCGGAGGAAGGCGTACGTGTACGCCGCGTGCAGCGACAGGGCGCCGGTGGCGAAGTTGAGGACACCGGAGCTGCGGTAGGTGACGACCAGCGCCACGGCGAGCGCTGCGAAGACGGCGCCGTTCCCCAGGCCCAGGAGCAGGAAGTTGACGTAGTCGGTCACCGCGCTCACCGTAGTCATTCAGGACACTCAATGCGTCGGAAGGCCGCGGTGCCGACTCCCCGAGCGGCCTCATCGACAGCCCGTTCCGTCGGTCGGAGCGTTCAGCGGGACGGCGCCGCGCGATCGAGCGCGTCGAGGATCCCCTGGGGCGCGTACGTCTGGTCCTCGCCCCATCCGTCCAGGCCGTCCCACGTCCAGCGGTACAGCCCGGTACCGCTGGTGACCGGCTCGATCCCGTGCCGGGCGACCAGCTCGCCGCTCGCCTCGAGCTCCCGCCCGTGCTCGTCGGTCGCCTCGATCTCGATGCGCCGGATCCAGCGCGCCGTCGGGTCCAGCCACGTTCGCCGGCGACCCGAGACGAGGTGTCCGTACTCTCCGTCGCGCAGCAGGTACCCCGTCGAGATCTCGTCGCTGGCCACCCCGTCGACCACGGTCGGCCGGCTGTAGAGCAGCCAACCGTTGCGCTCGTCCGCGGTGGCGAACGGGTAGCCGACCCCTTCGGGCGGCCGGCGGGGCTTGGTCGGCTTCGCCCGCTCCGGGGCGTCGGCGGCCGGGGCGGGCTTGCGAGGGTCCGGGCCCTGGGGGCGTGGGCCCCATGACCGATCGCGGACCGACAGGCAGTCCACCTCGAGCTGCTCGCCGTGCAGAGTGATCGTGCCGGTCACGTGCATGGGCTGGTCGAAGTGGCGACCACGCCAGAACGGCGCGACGCCGATGGGGTGGGCGTTCGGCGCCATGATGCCGTCGAAGCGCAGGTCGGCCTCGAAGCTGCCCGGATCCGAGTAGCCGACGCGGTACGAGCGCAGCGGCTCGACGACCTGGAGGTGGTTGCCGTTCGGAAGGCGGGCGTCACGCAGGTCGACCTCCTGCACGTCGGCCAAGGGGAGGCCCTGGTGCCGGGCGGAGTAGAGCGCCTCGGTCGGCGAGTCGTCCCACACCCAGGCGCCACCGTTGCACACGCCCTGCGTCGCCAGGATCTGGTTGTAGAACCAGCCGCCGATCCGCCGCTCGGGGATGTTGAACGAGAACCACGCGGTCTCGGTCTCCCACCAGTCGTCGGTCGCCGGGTGGAGCAGGTCGTCGGCGGGCACGATCTCCGGGACGGTCCCGCGGGGCAGGTCCTCGACAGCCGCACCTTCGATGTCAGTGCCCGCAGCACGGTCATCCATGGTCACGCCGTCCTGAGCGCCCCCGGAGCATCGGCAAAGAGTATCCGCATTTCGAGGTCGTCGATCGTGGCCGGGCCGAGACCATCGGATGTCAGGTGCTGGCTCGTAGCCGGCCCCCCGGGGGGGGGCCCCCCCCCCGCGCCGCGGCGCGGGTGACCGCCGTGGCGCCGAGGAAGTCGCGGCGGCTGA
>JAEXGP010000097.1 GCA_023450775.1 Actinomycetes bacterium
GGCCCGGGCCGCGCTCGGCGGGGACGACCATCCCGCGGCGGCCAAGCTGCTGGCCACGACCGCGGTGGAGCTCGGCTTCGGCGAGGACCCCGAGGCGCGGCTGGCGCTGTCGGACGAGGCGGTGGCCATGGGACGGCGACTCGGCCAGCCGGCCACGCTCGCCTACCTGCTCCGGTCGTGGGAGCTGGTCCACCGGCTGCCGTGGTTCCTGGACGAGCGGCTCGCCGTCGCCCAGGAGCACTACCAGCTGGCGCAGGAGCTGGCCGACCCCGTCGAGTGGTTCTGGGCCGTGAACTCCTACAGCATCGTCGCCCTCGAGAGCGGCGACGCCACGCTGTTCCAGCAGCTCGTCCCGCAGGTGATGCCCGCCGCGGCCGCCACGGGCCAGCGACTGCTGGAGTGGATCGGCGGGTTCGTGGTCATCAACTCCCACCTGATCGAGGGCCGGGTCGACGAGGCCGAGCGGCTGATGGAGCGCACCCACGAGGTCGGGCAGGAGGCCGGCATGCCCGACGTGAGCGAGGTCTACGCGTCGCACCTCTTCGAGATCCGTCGGGCGCAGGGCCGCGTGGACGAGCTGGTCGACCTGCTGGTCGCGGTCGTCGAGGCCGCGCCCGACATCGAGGCCTTCCGGCCGGCGCTCGGCATCTGCTACCGCGACCTCGGTCGGCGTGACGGGCTCGCCCTGTTCCGGGAGGACGTCGAGGACGGGTTCGCCCGCTACCGCCACAACGGGCTGTGGCTGGCGTCGATGACGATGAACGCCGAGCTCGCCGCGTTCTTCGACGACACGGAGGCGGCGCTCCTGCTGCACGAGGTGCTCCTGCCGTGGAGGGGCCAGGTGGTGTGGACGGGCACCACGGCCGGCCGGTCGGTGGCGAGCGCGCTCGGACAGGTGGCGGTCACGCTCGGCCGGTTCGACGAGGCGGAGGACCTGCTGACGCGGGCCGTCGATCTGCACCGGGCGCTCCGGTCGCCGGCGTGGACCGCCGAGTCGCTGCTGGCCAAGGCCGTCCTCTACTCCACCCGGGGCGGTTCGGGCGACGAGGCGCGGGCGCGGGAGGCGGTGACCGAGGCGACCACGCTCGCTGCGTCCGTCGGCGCCGGCACGCTGCAGCGCCGGGCCGAGCTCGTCGCCGAGACCGTCTGACGCTGCGTTCTGTTCCACCGGTCGGCCGGCGGATTCTCATGACCGGGAGCACGCCATGGCGCGATTCTCGGTGATCAGAATTCTCAGACGCGGCCCTCGGCGAGGGCGGTGAGCGCGGCGATCCCCGGCTGGAAGAAGTACCCCCCGCCGCGCAGCATCACCAACGGCCGATCCAACGGCAGCAGGTACGGCGGCGCGCCCGGCACCTTGAAGCGGCCGCCGTGGCGCGGCCGGTGGTGGCCGAGCAGCGGGTCGGCGTCGCGGCCCAGGTCCAGGGCGTCGCCGTCGTTGGACCACCGCAGCTGCAGGAACTCGAACTGGCGCTCGATGTCCGCCATGAAGGCCACGAACATCAGGCCGCGCTCCTCGCCGTCGTCGACGGGCGGCCCGCCGTCATCGGCCAGGCGCGGCCCGTAGGGGACGCCGCGCCGGATGATGCGGTGTCGGACCGTCATGGCGCCGCCCACGCCGAGCCCGTCGCGCGGGTTCATCCGACGGACGTGGGAACCGACGGGACACTTGAGGCCCTCGGGGTCGTCGGCGAACCGGAAGTCGTTGACCCGTGCGGGGTCGTCGGCGATCGACGCGTCGGGCGCCTCGGGCGACGTGGCCAGCGGCGTCCCGTCCTGCCACCGGCCGACGAGCTTGGCCGCGAGCGCGTCCGGCCCGTCGGGGTAGTCGGCGCCGGTCTCCCGAACGAGTCGGCGGAAGGCGGCGACGTCCTGGTGGAGCTTGCGGAGGACGACGAACGAGCCGTTGCGCGTCCACCCTCGGGCGTGGGTGGGGGAGGCGTCGCCCTCGGTGTCGACGTGGCCCAGCACGAACTCGCCCAACGGCAGCGACCGCCACCCGACGCGCAACGGGGTGCCGGTCGGCGGGGTGCGCGCTGCGTCGACGCCGGCCAGACGCGGCTGCGAGATGCCGTCGACGAACCCGAAGTGCTCGCGCCGGTCCTCGAACCGCTCGGCCCGCTGCCGGTGGGCGACGCGCAGATCCGCGTCGGCCTCGATGCGCTCGGCGAGCGCGCCGGCCCGTTCGGCCAGGCGGTCGGCCCGCCACGCGGTGAGCGTGATCAGGATGTGCGCGGTGTCGTCGCGGAACCCGTCCCAGCGCGCGGGGCCGGAGTCGTCCTTGTCGCCCAGCCGTGCGGCGCGAGTGGCCATGCCCTCGCGGAACGCGACGGGCAGCTCGCCGACCAGCCCCGGTGGCATGCCCAGGACGAGCAGTCCGGCGGCGCTCGACGCGACGTTCGTGGTGACCGCCGGCGGGACCACCCACTCCGTGGCGTCGGTGATCTCGGCGAGCAGCTCCCGCAGCAGACGGCGTCCGGCGACGGGGTCCTCGACGGTGACGAGCACGTGCTCGACGTGGTCGTTGTCGTACGCCCGCAGCACGTTGCCCTGGATGTCGGCCAGGTCCGGCCGCGTGGGTCGCCGGGGTTCCAGGCGGGCCCGCGCGCTGCGGAGGAGGGAGTCGATCTGCCCCGAGAGCGCGCTCACGGCCGCCCCCCGGGACGCGAGCCGCTCCCAGACCGCCCGCCGTTCGTCGTCGGGCCACCGCTCCGAGGCCGCCCGAACTGGCTCAGGAACGCGGCGCGCCGCTGGGCCGGCGTGTCGTTGCGGTGGCCCAGGGCGAACCCCGCCAGCGCCCGGTGCCGCTGCAGGGCGCTGCGGATCTCGGTCACGGTGCGGCCCTCGTCGTTCACGAAGTGGAGCGACGGCGGCACCTGGTACCGGAGCAGGTAGGCGCAGGCCCGAGTGACGAAGTCGTCGGCCGACGGGTCGGAGGGCGCACCGGCGCAGTGGCCGAGGACCGATGCGAACGTGTCCGGTTCCTGCGCCAGGACGTCGCGGAGCCAGTCCTCGGCCGTGCCGTCCACGTCCGCCGACACCACGAGGACGGGGGTGCGGAGCAGCCGCCGACGGCGGCGCCGACCGGTGACCGAGTCGATCACCTGCATGCGCCCGTAGTGCGTGGTGGGCACGTTCAGCGGGCTGTGATCGCGGACCGGGAGGCGCTCGAGCAGCAGCTGCAGCTCGTCGGGGTCCACGTCGCTGCGGAGGGGGCAGATCGAGGTGAACGACGTGAGGAGCGGCCGGCCGTCCGGTCCGGTCGCGGGCCGTGACGGGCGGCCCACGCTGACGGGGTCGGCGATGATCCTCGGCGGTGCGTCGCTGGTGGACGGCATCCGATCCGGCGGGGTCACAGCCATCGTCCGACCTCGGTCAGCAGTCGGCGGTACTCGACGTCGAACTGCTCGTCGTCCAGCTCGTGGGCCCTGTCGATGAACGGCCGCAGCGCGTCGTCCACCCGGACCGCCGCCGTCACCTCGGCGGTGGTCGCGTCGGGGTAGCCGGCGTAGTAGTGGTCCACGGCGTGGGCGTGTGCGTTGCTCCAGGCCTGGTAGTCGTCGCTGGGATAGAGGCCCGGGTAGCCCACCCCGCCGGCCCAGACCACCCGCATGCGCCATGGCACCGCCTGCACGAACACGTCGACGTACTCCTCCATCGACGAGTCGAAGTTGCTCTCGAAGTAGAGCGCGGTGCGCCCGAGCGGCCGTCCGCCGAGCTGGTCGACGAGGGACCAGTGCGCCATGTGGATGAACGACTGCGTGCGCAGCGGCTGGCTGATCCACGTCCAGCGCCGCGACGCCCAGAAGAGCACGCGGCACCACAGGGACCAGCCGCGGCGCAGCGGGATCAGGAGCGTCGTGGCCGTGGCGCGGCCGGCCGTGTTCGCCATCGCGTCCCCCTCTCCAAGACTGAACGCAGGTCAGTAGTCTTTCACCCTGGAGAGGGGAGGCGCTCGGGAGATGCCCAAGCTCACACACGAACTTCTGGATCAGATGAGTCTGACGGGCGATCCCGACGGCGATGCCGTCATGGCCCGCCACGCTGCGGCGTTCCCCGACGTCGCCCCGCGCAACTTCGTCCGTCACGTCGTCCAGCACCTGCACTTCCCCGAGAAGCACCGGTCGCCGGCGATCCAGGCGTACCTCGACACCAGTCCCGGGCCGACGATCCACGCCGACCCCGAGCGCCTCGCGCTGGGCGCGCAGTTCTTCGCAGACCATGCCGGGGAGATCGGCTCAGCGCTCTTCTGCGCGTCTCTCCCCATGTCCTACGCGGCACCCCGCGGTGCTCGTGTGCTCACGCTGACCGGGCGGCTGACGGACGATCTGGTGCGCAGGGTCCACGAGACCGCGCAGATGGTCCTCCACGTCTGCACCCCGGGCGGGCTCGAGACCGGGACCGGCATCGGGTACGAGGACGTGCGGCGCGTCCGGCTCATGCACGCGGCAGTGCGCCACTTCATCCTGAATGACCCGTCCATCCCTCGTGTGGCGCACCTCCCGGCGCCCGACGACGGTTGGTGCGACGACTGGGGGATGCCGCTCAACCAGGAAGACCTCCTGGGCGCGATGTTGACGTTCACCGTGACGGTGTTCGACGTGCTCGACCTGCTCGGGATCGAGTACGTGCAGGCCGAGGCCGAGGCCTACCTCCACCTCTGGTGCGTGGTGGCCTCGTTGTTGGGCCTCCAGACGCGCCTCCTGCCGGCGAACATCGAGGAGGCCAAGGAACACGCTGCACTGATCCGGCGCCGTCAGCTCGGTCCCAGCCCCGACGGGCGGGAGCTCACGCAGGCGCTCGTGAAGCTCATGCAGCAGCCGGCGAAATGGGTGCCCGGGTTCGTTCCGGCGATCGTCCGCTGGTACGTCGGCCCCGACGTCGCCACCATGCTCGGCCTGAAGCGGAACCCCTGGCAGCTCGTGCTCGACGGTCCGTTCCGGTGGGTGAGTGACGTGCTGCACGTGCCCGAGCAGCACGACCACGTGCTGCACCGTGTGAACCGCAAGATCGGCGCTGCTGCGGTCCGACGCTTCATGGACTCCAACCGGGTCGGCGACCGGCCGGCGTACGCGATCCCGACCGAGTTGCAGCCGCAGCTCGCCCGAACGTCCGGACGGCTCAGCACCGACCGCCTCCGTCGCAGGCGTCCGTCGGCCTCCGACGTGGGGGTCGTGGATCTGACCGCCGAGGTCAGCCCCCCGACGAACCCGACGCCGCGCCCTGCATCTGCTGCTGCTGAGCAATCACCGCCACACGGGAGATGAGCGTCGACTGCGTGGCGCCGTTGTCGGTCGGCCACGTGGCCCCGGCCAGCTGGTAGCCGTCGTAGAGGTCCTTCTCGTCCAGGTCGCCCTGCACCCGGACGGAGCGGATCTTGAGCGCGCCGTCACGGGACTGGTCGGTCACGTAGATCACGCCCTCGTGGACCATGTTGAGCCCGGTGCCGTCCGCGGTCGTGCGCTCGACGAAGGCGTCCGAGCTGGGGGTGACCACCCCGATCGACTCGTGCTCGGCGTCGGCCTTCTCGGAGCCCGTCACCAGGACCGTGCCGTCGGTGTCCACGCCCTCGAGCAGCAGCGTGGTCCACCGCTTCACCGGCACGTCGCTGTCGTCGCCGCTCAGGTCGATGCGGGCGAGCGACGAGGTGCCGCCGAACGTGAGCTCCACGAACGACGTGTCGCCCTGGGTGACGATGCGGCTGACGCTGCTGCCGGCGGTCGCGTCGCCGGGCGCGGTCGTCACGTGCACCAGGTCGCCGTGGTCGTCGGAGCGGTAGAGCTCGACGCCGTCGGCGGTGTCCTTGGTCGCCACGATCGTGCCGTCGCCGACCGACGCCGCGCCGACGGCCCCCGACAGGAGCGTCTGGCGGGTGCCGCTGCCGGACTCCCACCGGCGGATCGAGTCGGAGCCGGCGGAGCTGCCGGCGAAGTGCAGGTAGGTGACTGCAGAGTCGGTGTGCACCGGGAGCATCAGTGCGCCGCGGTCGATCACGCGCACGCCCGCGTCGGTGTCGATCCAGAGCAGCTGCGTCCCCTCGACGGTGGCCGCCTGGGACCGCGTGGCGGCGAGGGCGACGAACCCGGTCGAGCCGATCTCCACGGGCATCACCTGCAGGTCGTCGAACACGTCGGTGCGGCCCACCACGTCGCCGTTCGTGGCGTCGATGACCACGCCCTGCGCGCCGTCGTCGGTCCGCTGGACGGCGAGCACGGTCGAGCCGTGGCCCAGCGCCACCGCACCGGTGGTCGTGCCGTCGACCGTGCGGACGTCGTCCTTGCGGAGGTCCCGGATGGTCAGCTCGCCGCCGTCGGACGGCCACGACACGACCCAGCGCTCGTCCTCGCTGACCTGGCACAGCCCGTCACCGATGTCCTCGATGTCGTCGGAGGAACGGGCGAGCTTGCAGCCGTCGGTGGTCGCCACGTACACGCCGCGCCGCAGGATGTTCGACTGCACCTGCGAGCTGCTCTCGGCGATCCGGACTGCGTCCTCGCCCGGTGTGCCGACGGTGGCGAACGTGGACTGGCCGCCGTCGCCGGCGAACGACGCGAGGACCTCGCCGCTCCACTGCGTGGCGAGCAGGTCCCGGGCGACGCTGCCGTCCTCCTGCACGTCGTTGATGTAGAGCGGTGAGGTGACGTCCTTGGCGACGAGGTCGTCGTCGGTCGGGTGCGACCCCACGTCGACGGCCCAGATGTCGGTCGACGTCGCGGCCGACGCCTGGTCGGGGGAGATGGTCGTGTCCTCCGCCAGGAGGAGCTGCCCGTGGCCCCCCTCGGCGCAGGCGGAGGCAGCGAGGCCCAGCCCGGCGAGGAGCGTGGCGGCGAGCAGAGCGGATCGGCGGCGTGACGGTCGTGCAGACATCGGCGCCGACGCTAGAGGCGCCGCCTCCGGCAGGCTCAACGCAGCGCGGCCGGACCTGAGAGTCAGATGCGGACGGCCGCCACCAGCAGGGCTCCGAAGGCGATGAGCGTGCCCACGTTCCATGCGATGATCCGCACCTGCGCTGCGGCCAGTTCGGCCTTGAACTCGGACAGCTCGGCGCGGAGGTCGGACATCTCGGCCCGCAGGAACTCCTTGGTCACGGGCTCCTCGACGTCCCGAGCGGGGAAGAAGGACATCATCTCCTGCACCGCCTCCTCGTCGACGATCCTGGTGAGGCCCTGGTAGAGGGCCGATCTGCTCTTCTCCGTCAGTGCCACTGGGGACTCCCTGCGGCAGGTGTATGCCGCGTCATGGCGGGAGGGAAGTGACGGCAATGGTACGACGGGCGTCGGACACCCGTCACGGGGAACCTGCTTCGGTCCCGGCCGGGTGCCGCCCCTACGATTCGGGCCATGACGGCGACGGTGATGGACGGCGAGGCCCTGGCGGCCCGCATCAAGGAGGACCTCTCGGACCGCATCACCGTGCTCGCCGAGAAGGGCGTCACGGCGGGGCTCGGGACGGTGCTGGTCGGCGACGACGGCCCGAGCCACAAGTACGTCTCCATGAAGCACGCGGACTGCGCCGAGCTCGGCATCGCGTCCACGGACATCCGCCTTCCGGCCTCGGCCACCCAGGACGAGGTGCTCGCCGCGGTGGCCGAGCTCAACGCCGACGCCGCGGTCCACGCCTTCATCCTCCAGTACCCGTTCCCCGGCGACCTCGACTACGACGAGGCGGTCCTGGCCGTGGACCCGGCCAAGGACGCCGACGGCCTGCATCCGGTCAACCTGGGTCGGCTCGTGATGGGTGCCGAGGCGCCGCTGGCGTGCACCCCCAACGGCATCGTGAAGATGCTCGAGGCGTACGACGTGCCGCTCGCCGGTCGTCACGTGGTCATCGTCGGCCGGGGCCTCACGATCGGTCGCCCGCTCGCCAACCTGATGGCGCTCAAGCACGGTCCCAACTCGGCGGTGACCGTCGTGCACACCGGGGTGCCCGACATCGGCGCCTTCACCCGCACCGCGGACGTGATCGTGGCCGCGGCGGGGTCGCCGGGGATGATCACCGCGGACATGGTCCGACCGGGCGCCGCGGTGGTGGCCGCGGGCGTGAGCTTCCACGACGGCAAGGTGGTGTCGGACGTGGCCGACGACGTGGCCGAGGTGGCCGGCTTCGTGTCGCCCCGCATCGGCGGCGTCGGTCCCATGACCCGGGCCATGCTGCTGGCCAACACGGTCGCGGCAGCAGAGGTGGCGGTTCGGGCCGCCGCGGGGATCGCCCGGTGAGCGAGCATCCGCGCATCCGCGAGCTGCTCGCGGACGGACCCACGCTGAGCGTCGAGTTCTTCCCTCCCAAGACCGACGAGGGCCTCGTCACGTTGCGTCGCACGGTCGAGGAGCTCGAGCCGCTCGACCTCTCCTACGTGTCGGTCACGTACGGCGCGGCCGGCAACCAGGAGACGCGCGGCCGCACCCGGGACCTCGTCGTGGACCTCAACCGCGACCAGCCGTACCCGGCCATGGCGCACCTCACCTGCATGGGCCACTCCCGTGAGGAGCTCGACGCGCTGCTGTCCGACTACGCCGACCACGGCGTGCTCGACGTGCTGGCCCTCGCCGGGGATCCGCCCTCGGACGGTTCGCCAGCGGGTGGGGACTTCACGTACGCCGAGGAGCTCGTCGAGCTCATCCGCAGCCACGGCGACCAGTTCTCGATCGGCGTCGCCGCGCACCCCGAGCTGCACCCTCGCTCCACCGAGCGCGACCAGGACCGTCGTCACCTCGCCCGCAAGCTCGAGCTGGCCGACTTCGCGGTCACGCAGTTCTTCTTCGACGTCGACGACTACCGCCGGCTGGTCGACGAGCTCGCCGACCTGGGCGTGACCAAGCCGATCGTCCCGGGCGTGATGCCGCTGTCCAACCCGCAGGGCGTGCACCGCATGGCCAAGATGGCCGGCGCCTCGTTCCCCGACGAGCTCGCCGAGGCGGTCGAGTCAGCGGCCACTCCCGAGGAGCGCCAGCGGATCGTGGTCGACGCGGCGGTCGAGATGTCGCAGGCGCTGCTCGACAGCGGCGCGCCGGGTCTGCACCTCTACTGCATGAACCGCTCGGGCACGGTGCTCGAGATCGTCGACGCCCTCGGCATCCGTTCCTGACGCGACCGACGATTCTCATGACCGGGAGCACGCCAGAGCGCGATTCCCGGTGATCAGAATCGGGTGGGGCGAGGCGCGGGTGGGGTGGCCGGCGTGAACCCGCTTCGGGCGGTCCGTCCCGTCCGATGTCAATGGAACCTTCCACGTTCGGGGCGGTGGCACCTGTTACGGCGACAATCGCCGGCCGCAGGAGGATGATCGTCGGGAGGGATCCGCATCCGTCCCCTGTCGGCCTTCCCGGTCGGCGGGCTGGACGGGCGGACGAAGGGAGGCCGTCATGGCCACGATCGCGGAAGTGCATCCCGCTGGCGTCTCGGCCGGAGGTGCGACGCGGGCAGGCCTCGGACGCCGCACCGGCAAGGCGCCGGTCGGCACCGGGCGCGGTGGGCACCGCAAGATGATCGTCGTCGCCCTCGTGGCGGTCGCCGCGGTGGCGGCGTTCGTCGCCATGGACCGGATCGCGGTGCAGGACGCACCTGACGTCGCCACGGGGACCACCACGCTGAGCCCCGTTCCGGCCGCAGATTTCCTGCCGCGAGCTGACGACGTGTGCGTGGAGTTCGCTCGTTCGACCGCGTCCATCGGGTTCCGACCCGCGTCGCAGGCGAGCGACACGGCCGACGCCCTTTCCAGGATCGTGGCGCTCGACCAGGCGGCGGCCGTGCTCAACGCGATGGCCCCGCCGGTGACGGACCCCGGACTCATCGGCCGGGTACTGCACGACATCAGCGGCGCCCGTGCCACCGCCGAGGCCGTGGTCGCTGCCGAGTCGGCGGCGATCGCCCACTCCCGCTGGGACAACGTCGACCCGACGATCGCCGGTGCGTTCGCCCCGCTCGCGAGCGCCGGCGCGACCCGCTGCCGCTTCTAGGCGTCGGCGCCCGCGGTCGCACACGCCCCGACTGCGTCGGTACCGGCGCATCCCGGCTCTGCACCGGCCGTCCAGCGGCCCGGTGCCTCCGCCTGCCATCCACCGCGCGAGTCCTCGCCGATCACGGAGCGGCCTCATGTCGAAGCTGATCTCGAACCCATCTGGTTCACGTGCGCCCCAGCGCCCGCCGCGGCGGTGCCACCCACCGGGCGCCGCCGCGGTCGGGCCGCTCGTGCTGGTGCTCGCGCTCTGCTCCTGCGGCGGCGGGGGAGTGACGGCATCGATCGCGATGACGAAGCCGCCGTCCTCGGCCACGACCGAGGTCTCGGCGTGCGGCCGCACGATGCCGGGCCGGTCGGACACCGCCGACGTGCAGGTGCTGTGGGGCGGCGCGTGGGACGAGCACGACGCGCCGGCGCTGCTCGAGCGCTGGGACGACCAGCGTCGTGACGTCGACCTGTCCGTCGACTCGGCGGGGTCGCCGTCGATCGCGGCACGGGCCCTGCTCGGCGAGCACCCTCCGACGCTGGCCAAGGTGCCGGCCGACATGGTCCCGGCGCTGGCCCACGCCGGGGCGATCTCGCCGCTCGGGCCGTGCGTCAGCTCGGCGCCGGCCCCGGGCGACCCGACGCCGTGGGAGGACGATCCACTCCGTGACGCTGCCATGGAGCTCGGCCTCTACGGCGACGCTCGCTGGGGGGTGCCGGTCGGTGTCGACAGCCGGGTCCTTTTGCGGGACCGGAACCTGCTCCGGAACGCAGGTGTGGATGCCGATCGACCGCCGACCACGCTCGGGGAGCTCCACGAGCAGGCGGCGGCGGTTCGTGACGAGACCGGGATGGACCACCCGGTCGTCGGGTTCACGCCCGACCTGGTCGCGGGGGGGGGGGGGGGGGGGGGCCCCCCCCCCCC
>JAEXGP010000175.1 GCA_023450775.1 Actinomycetes bacterium
TGACAACACGGAGGTCACTGTGGAGTTGATTGCTCCGATCGCGATGGATGAGGGGTTGAAGTTCGCGATTCGTGAGGGTGGTCGTACGGTGGGCGCTGGTCGCGTCACCAAGATCCTCAAGTGATCCTGCGGGGCCTCGCCCCGCGACCTTGACCGAGGGACCCGAGAGGTCCACGTTCGGAGGCTCCCGCCGCCACGGGCCGGCGTCGGGAGCCTCCGTCACGTTCCGGCCCGGGTCCGTGCCGGAGGAGCGGCCCGCAGGCCGCGGCTTGTGGGCGGCCCCGGGAACGGACCAAACTGACAGGTCCCCTGGAACGGCTCGCCCGCCCGGGGACACCAGATCGCCAGTTCGACCACGAGTCGCACGACAAGAAGGAAGTGGGAGCCATGGCCTCCGACAAGCGGGTCGCCGTGACCCTCGAGTGCACCGAGTGCAAGCGTCGCAACTACATCACCAACAAGTCCAAGGTGAACGACCGCGAGCGCATCGAGCTCAAGAAGTACTGCCGCTGGGACCGCAAGCACACGCTCCACAAGGAGACGCGCTGACCCAGAAGGCCCCGTGACCCGAAGGGTCTCGATCAGCTGTCCGAGCGAACAGGCGCCACCCACGGGGGGCGCCTGTTCCGCGTCCGGGCGACGGTTTCCTTGCCCACGAGGGTCAGGTGGACGGTGGCGATCCCGGGACCGTTGGGGGAGCGAAGCGGAGGAGTAGGTCCTGGGATCGGTGCCGTTCGCCGGGCCCGGCCGCGGCTCGGATGGGGTGGTCTGAGCCGGGGGAGTGGCCCGCGTAGGGTGGCGGGGGTGAGCGACCCGTCACTCCGTGCGTCCGTCGACCTCGATCAGGGGCCGACGCGGCTGCGGGTGATCGTGGGCGGCGACGTCGCGGATCCCGATGTGCCGCTCGATCCGATGGCGGCGGATGTGGCGGCGGCCCGGGACGGCGACCAGGCGGCGTTCGCCCGGCTCGTCGAGGCGACCCACCGCGACACCTACTCGCTGGCCCTGCACCTCACGGGCTGCGCCGAGGACGCCCGCGACGTCACCCAGGAGGCCTACCTGCGGGCCTATCGGAGCCTCGACGGCTTCCGCGGCGACGCCCGGTTCTCCACCTGGATGTACCGGATCACCGCCAACGTGGCCATGACCCAGGCCGGCCGCAGCCGCAAGCACCGCCACGACGAGCTGCACGACGACACCCCGATCGTCGATCCACGGTCGGACCACGACCCCGCACTGGTCGCCGACGCCGGCGATCTCCGCGACCGCCTGCTGGTGGCGCTCTCCCAGCTGCCCCCGAAGCTGCGGGCGGTCGTCGTGCTGCGAGACGTCTACGAGCTGCCCCACGAGGACATCGCCGAGGAGCTCGGCATCACCGTCACGGCGGCCAAGGTGCGCCTGCACCGGGCCCGCCACCGCCTCCGCTCCGACGTCTTCCCCGAGCTGGCGGAGGTGCCCGGCCGTGCGCTGTGACGAGGTGGCCCCGCTGCTGCCCGCCATGTCGGACGGCTCGGTCGTGCCGCCGTCGGACATGCGCGCCCACGTCGAGCACTGCCTGCGCTGCCAGGCCGAGCTCGTGCAGTACCGCCGCGTCCTGCGCACCATGCGCTCGCTGCGCAGCGAGGTCCTGGAACCCGCGCCCGGCGTGCTCACCGACGTCCTCGCCGCGGTCGAGGAGGTGGGGGAGCGCCACGCCGTCCGCTCGCTGCTGCGCCGCCGCCGCATCGCCTATGCCGCCGGCGTGGGCGCCGCGACGGTGGCCGGCGTCGTCGGGGCGGTCCTGATCGCGAGCCGGTCCCGCCGGTCGCCGTCGCTCGTCGGCTGAGTCTCGCTGTGGGTGTCGATCGGAACGCGAGTCGTGGAGTGAGGGCTCGCGCGTCTATCGTGGCCCCCTGACGTCGCTCGCGAGGTCTGGCGCAGCCATGCGCGTGGACCGAGGGAACGGCGACTCAGGGCAGTGGCTCAATTGGTAGAGCACCGGTCTCCAAAACCGGCGGTTGGGGGTTCGAGTCCCTCCTGCCCTGCTCAACACCTTTCGAAGAGGTCCCCGAACGATGGCGATGAACCGAGAGCAGAAGCGCGCCGCGCAGCGTGCCGGGCAGGTCAATGCTGACGGCTCGCAGGCGACGCGTGAGCGAAAGGCGCCGGCGCAGAACCTGAAGACCGAGCGCACGAAGCCGTTGGAGTTCATCCGCGAGGTCCGTGCCGAGCTGAAGAAGGTCTCCTGGCCGACCCGCCAGGAGGTCATCCGGTACTCCACGATCGTGCTCGTGGCGCTGATCATCTTCACCGCCGGCGTGTTCGCGATCGACTACGTGTTCGGCGAGCTCTTCCGCATCGTCCTCGATCCGGGGACGGACTCCACCGGCGCGCTGGGCGCGCTGACGACAACGACGTACTGACTGCCGCCACAGGGCGCAGCGAAGAGAGATCCATGACTGACGAGAACGTGAACGTCGCCGACTCGGCGGACACCAGTGCGGAGGACGCGCTGGAGGCCGCCGTCGAGCGCGAGGCCGAGGTGGAGGAGTTCATCGCGGAGGTCGAGGGCGACGACGCCGCCAGCGATGCCGTCGAGGCCATCGCCGAGGTCGAGGACATCGAGCCCGAGGGCGTGCTGGTCGAGGCGCCGGCAGAGGTCGACGCGGCCCTGGACGAGCTGGCCGAGGCCGAGGCGATCCTGGACGAGGCCGACGAGACCGAGGACGCCGCCGCCGAGACCGCAGCGGCCGACGCCGGGACCGCCGACGCCGCCGATGAGCCGGCTGCGGACGCCGAGGTGCTCGACGAGGAGGAGCTGCTCGAGGAGGCCGCGCCGGCCCCCAAGCCCGAGTCGCCCTACGACCGTCCGGGCAAGTGGTACGTGCTGCACACGCAGTCGGGCTACGAGAACAAGGTCCGCCAGAACATCGAGGCCCGGCGGGCGTCGATGAACATGGAGTCCCGGATCCACGAGGTCGTCATCCCCATGGAGGACGTCGTCGAGTTCAAGCAGGGCAAGAAGGTCGTCGTCCAGAAGAAGATGTTCCCCGGCTACCTGCTGGTGCGCTGCTCGCTCGACGACGACAGCTGGTACGTGATCCGCAACACGCCGGGCGTGACGGGCTTCGTGGGCGCCGGCAACAAGCCGCAGCCCCTGCCCCGCAAGGACGTCGAGAACTTCCTGCAGGTCAAGGACGAGACGCAGGAGAGCGCCCCGAGCAAGTCCACCCGTCCCCGCCTCGAGTACGAGATCAACGAGACGGTGCGGGTCAAGGAAGGTCCGTTCGCGGACTTCTCCGGCGAGATCGTGGAGATCAACGAGGACCAGCTCAAGGTCAAGGTGCTCGTCAACATCTTCGGCCGGGAGACCCCGGTCGAGCTCGAGTTCTCCCAGGTCGCCAAGCTCTGACCGGCGCCGGGGCGCCGCCCCGGTGCACGTCCCCGCCCGGGCCCGGGTTGTGCCGGTGCACGCAGGGGACCAGAATGGTCCGTCGGTCCGGCCCGCTCATGGGCCTCGCCGTGCCCGTCCGGCACCACCTCGCGTGCGAGGGGCACACCGCAGGATCCCCATCCATCGGTCCGTCCAGCAGCGTGGATCCGTCCAGAAGTCCGAGGAAAGTGAAGTCATGGCCAAGAAGAAGGTCGTCGCCATCGTCAAGA
Source organism: Actinomycetes bacterium (assembly GCA_023450775.1). Classification (GTDB taxonomy): domain Bacteria; phylum Actinomycetota; class Acidimicrobiia; order Acidimicrobiales; family Microtrichaceae; genus Dermatobacter. The sequence continues at coordinate 3,643 of JAEXGP010000175.1, forward strand.
TCCAGATCCCGGCCGGGCAGGCGTCGCCCGCGCCGCCCGTCGGCACGGCGCTCGGCCCGCACGGCGTGGCGATCATGGACTTCTGCAAGGAGTACAACGCCAAGACCGAGGCCCAGCGCGGCACGATCGTGCCCGTCGAGATCTCGATCTACGAGGACCGCACGTTCTCGTTCATCACCAAGACCCCGCCGGCCCCGGTGCTGATCCGCGAGGCCGCCGGGCTCGACAAGGCGGCCGAGAACCCCGGCCGTGGCTTCGTCGGCAAGATCACCGACGCCCAGGTCACCGAGATCGCCCAGACCAAGCTGCCCGACCTCAACACCGACGACCTGGACGCCGCCAAGCTCCAGATCGCCGGCACCGCCCGCTCCATGGGCATCGAGGTCGTCTGAGCCCAGGCTCGGCGTCACTCCACGGCGGCCCCGGCCGCCGCACACCCCACCCGGGAGGACCTCGCCCGGGCACCCGGGTCACAGACGAGGGAGAACCGGAAGGATTCGCATGGCACACGGAAAGCGCTACCTCGACGCGACCAAGCGGTACGACCGCGAGCGTCACTACACCGCCGACGAGGCGATCGACGTCGTCAAGAGCCTGGCCACGGCCGGCTTCGACGAGACGGTCGAGGCCGTCGTGCGGCTCGGGGTCGACCCCCGCAAGGCCGACCAGATGATCCGCGGCACCGTCGCGCTGCCGTCGGGCACCGGCAAGGACGTGCGGGTCGCGGTCTTCGCGCAGGGTGACGCCGCCGCTGCCGCCGAGGCCGCGGGCGCCGAGCTCGTGGGCGCCGAGGACCTCGCCGCCCAGATCGAGGGCGGCATGCTCGACTTCGACGTCACGATCGCCACGCCCGACCTGATGCCGCTCGTCGGCCGCCTGGGTCGCGTGCTCGGCCCGCGAGGCCTCATGCCGAACCCCAAGACCGGCACCGTGACCCCCGACCCCGCCAAGGCGGTCGAGGAGTTCAAGGGCGGCAAGGTCGAGTACCGGACCGACCGCAACGGCAACGTGCACGTCGGCATCGGCAAGGCGAGCTTCGGCTCCGAGGCGCTGGTCGCCAACTTCACGGCGATCATCGACGAGCTCAACAAGGCCAAGCCGAGCTCGGCCAAGGGCCGCTACATCCGCAAGGTGACCCTCAGCTCCACCATGGGCCCGGGCGTCCAGCTGGACGTCGCCCGCCTGGAGGGCTGAGCACCGCAGGAGCGCCGATGGTGCCGGGCCCGACGGGTCCGGTAGCATCGACCGGCTCCCCTCCGGGGGAGCACCAAGAGATCTGACACTCGCCAGAGACCCCCGGCGCACCGGACGGTGCAGAACGGGCCCCGGCCTCGGACCGCCACGGCGGACCCGACGCACCGGCCCACCTGGGTAGGTGGACACCTGATCCGAACGCCGTCCCCTGGGTCGGTCGAGGAGGCGTCCGCTGATGCGGGCGCCGGATCCCGACCACAGGAAGCGGGTCGCCGTCCCCCCGGGGAGCCGGCGGCCCCCGAGCAAGACGGAAGGAGGTGTCAGATGGAGAACCCGAGGCCGGAGAAGGTGGCCGTGGTGGACGAGGTCAAGGACAAGTTCCAGACCGCGGACGCCGTGATCATCACCGAGTACCGCGGTCTGACGGTTCGGGACCTGCAGGACCTGCGGACCTCGCTGCGCGAGGCCGGTGGCGAGTACCGCGTGTACAAGAACACGCTCGTGCGGCGGGCGACGACGTCGTTGGACCTGGAGCTCGACGAGCAGCTGCTCGGCCCGACGGCGCTCACGTTCGTCGGCGAGAAGGCCGACGGCACGCCGGGCGACGTCGTGACCGTGGCGAAGGCCCTCAAGTCGTTCGCGAAGTCCAACCCGCTGTTGGTCCTCAAGGGCGGCGTGCTGGGCGACTCGCTGCTGGACCAGGCGGCGCTGTCCCGCTTGGCGGAGGTCGCACCCCGTGAGGAGCTGCTCGCTCGTCTCGCCGGTGGCATGGCTGCGCCCATGCAGAACTTCGCGAGCCTGCTCAACGCCATCCCGCAGAAGATGGCCTACGCGCTGCAGGCGCTGATCGAGCAGGGCGGCGCGGCGACGAGCCCGACCACCACCGACGAACCCACTGCCGAGGCAGATCCAGCGGACACCGCTGCGGCCGAGGTCGAGGCACCTGCCGAGACCGAGGCGGAGAACACCACAGATCAGGACGAGACCCCCGCTGAGGGGGACGCGGTCGAGGCGAGCGCCGACGACGCCGCACAGGAAGAGGAGTGACAGACATGGCGACCAAGGAAGAGATCCTCGACGCGATCTCCAACATGACGGTGCTCGAGCTCTCCGAGCTGCTGAGCGAGTTCGAGGAGCGCTTCGGCGTGACGGCGGCGGCCCCGGTGGCCGTGGCCGCGGCGGCCCCGGCCGCCGGTGGTGGCGACGGCGGCGGCGACGCCGAGGAGAAGTCGAGCTTCGACGTCGTCCTCACCGACGCCGGCGACAAGAAGATCCAGGTCATCAAGGAGGTGCGCGGCCTCACGAGCCTCGGTCTCAAGGAGGCCAAGGATCTCGTCGAGTCCGCCCCGAAGCCCGTGCTCGAGGGCGTCTCCAAGGACGAGGCCGACAAGGCCAAGGAGGCCATCGAGGGCGCCGGAGGCACCGTCGAGATCCAGTGATGCCGCGCCCGGGACGTCCCGGGCCAGCTCGTTCGACCGGCTGTCGTCCGGGTCGCTCAGGCGACCGGGGCGGCAGCCGGTCCGCGTCCGGGGCCGCCCGCCGGGCCGCACCCCGGCAGGGTGGCGTGACGCGAGGGTGCTTGACCCCGGAGGGCCACCTTCGTACGCTCCCCGGAGCCGAACGCCACGGTGTCGCGGTGGCCTCTCAGGAAGGGGTGCCGGCGACCCCATCGGCCTGTTCCGGGCTGCTTGACCGACCCTGTACGTCCGCGTATTCTGTTCGGTTGCCGTGCCCTGCCGTTCGTCCGTCGAAGCTTCTCTTTTCCAGCGAGATCAGGTCTCCCCTGGAATTTCCGCCTCGACGACGCGCGCCCGGGACTCGGTGACCACCCGCCGCCCGCCCAGCGCTCACAGGGAGTAGCTCCTTGTCCTCTCGCGTCACCTTCCGCGACCGCTATTCGTTCGCGAACCTCGACGAGGTTCTCGATCCGCCGAACCTGATCGCCATCCAGCGGGAGTCGTTCCGCTGGTTCGTCGAGCAGGGCCTGGCCGATGCCTTCCGCGACATCTCGCCCATCAAGGACTTCACCGAGACCCTGAGCCTCGAGCTGGAGTTCGACCCCTTCGACGAGGACCTGCGCCCGCCGCCGAAGTTCACGGTGGAGGAGTGCAAGGAGAAGGACATGACCTTCTCCGCGCCGATCTTCGCCCGCGCCCGGTTCATGAACGCGAACACCGGCGAGATCAAGGAGCAGACGGTGTTCATGGGGGACTTCCCCATGATGACGGACAAGGGCACGTTCATCATCAACGGCACCGAGCGCGTGGTGGTCAGCCAGCTCGTGCGCTCCCCGGGCGTCATCTTCCAGCCGGGTGAGCGGTTCCGACTGCGGAACCTGTCCAAGCACCAGCTGGTCACCGGCACCATCCACCCGTACCGCGGCGAGTGGATCGAGTTCGACGTCGAGCAGAAGCCGGGCAAGGACCCGACGGCCGGCACCCGCGTCGCCCGCAAGCGCCGCCTGTCGCTGTTCGTCCTGCTGCGCGCGCTCGGCTACGACGAGGAGAACGCCCCGGGCTTCCTGGATGCGTTCGTCCGCCACTTCGACTTCCTGGAAGGGCAGTGGGAGAAGGACCGCGAGCTCGCCCCCACCCAGGACGAGGCGATCATCGAGATCTACAAGCGGGCCCGCCCGGGTGAGCCCGCCACGCCGGACTCGGCGCGGAACTACTTCAACAACGCGTTCTTCGAGCCGCGTCGCTACGACCTCAGCCGGGTCGGTCGCTACAAGCTGAACCGCAAGCTCGGCCCCGAGATCGAGCGGCTCCAGGAGCAGTTCCCGCAGCTGGCGGGCCTGCTCGACGTGCCGGATCCCGACCAGCCGGTGCTGAGCCGCTGCGAGGTCCTGGCCGCCACCACCTACCTGCTCAACCTGGCCGCCGGCACGCACGGCTACCGCCTGGACGACCAGGACCACTTCGCCAACCGGCGCATCCGGTCGGTCGGCGAGCTCATCCAGAACCAGGTCCGCATCGGCCTGTCCCGCATGGAGCGGGTCGTCCGCGAGCGCATGACCACCCAGGACGTCGAGGCGATCACGCCGACGACCCTGATCAACATCCGGCCCGTGGTCGCGGCGATCAAGGAGTTCTTCGGGACCTCCCAGCTCAGCCAGTTCATGGACCAGGTCAACCCGCTGTCCGGGCTGAACCACCGGCGTCGCCTCTCGGCCCTCGGCCCGGGCGGCCTGAGCCGTGAGCGCGCGGGCTTCGAGGTCCGCGACGTGCACTTCAGCCACTACGGCCGCATGTGCCCGATCGAGACGCCCGAGGGTCCGAACATCGGCCTCCAGGGCGCGTTGGCCACCTTCGCCCGCGTCAACCAGTTCGGCTTCATCGAGACGCCGTACCGGAAGGTCGAGAACGGCAAGGTCACCGACGAGATCGTCTACCTCCCCGCGGACGAGGAGGAGGAGTACATCGTCGCCCAGGCGAACACGCCGATCGGGCCCGACGGTCGCTTCACCGCGGACCGCGTGCTCGTGCGGCGCTCGCCGCAGGCCGCCTCGCTGTCCGACCTCAAGCTGCAGCTGGAGCGGGACGAGTTCCTCGGCGCCACCACGGAGATCTCCGCCGTGGCCCCCGAGGAGGTCCAGCTCATGGACGTCTCCCCGCGGCAGATCGTCTCGGTCGGCACGGCGCTGATCCCCTTCCTCGAGCACGACGACGCCAACCGTGCGCTCATGGGCGCCAACATGCAGAAGCAGGCCGTGCCGCTGCTGCGGGCCGAGGCGCCCTACATCGGCACCGGCATGGAGACCCGTGCCGCCCGTGACGCCGCGGACATGATCCTGGCGGCCGAGGACGGCACCGTCATCGAGGTCGACGGCAGCCAGATCGTCGTCGAGTACAAGAAGGCCGGCCGGGTCACCCACCGCCTCCACAAGTTCGAGCGCTCCAACCAGGACACCTGCATCAACCAGCGTCCTGCGGTCTCGGAGGGCCAGAAGGTCGCCGCCGGCGACGTGCTGGCCGAGGGCCCCTCGACCGACAACGGCGAGCTGGCGCTGGGCAAGAACCTGCTCGTCGCCTTCATGCCGTGGGAGGGCTACAACTTCGAGGACGCCATCATCCTCTCGGAGCGGCTGGTCAAGGACGACGTGCTGACGTCGATCCACATCCACGAGCACGAGGTCGACGCCCGCGACACCAAGCTGGGTCCCGAGGAGATCACGCGGGACATCCCGAACCTCTCCGAGGAGATCCTGATGGACCTCGACGAGCGCGGCATCATCCGCGTCGGCGCCGAGGTCGACCCGGGCGACGTCCTCGTCGGCAAGGTCACCCCCAAGGGCGAGACCGAGCTCACGCCCGAGGAGCGGCTGCTGCGCGCGATCTTCGGCGAGAAGGCCCGCGAGGTCCGTGACACCTCCCTCAAGGTGCCCCACGGCGAGTCCGGCAAGGTCATCGACGTCAAGGTGTTCAGCCGCGACGACGAGCACGAGCTGCCGCCGGGCGTCAACCAGCTGGTGCGGGTCTACGTCGCCCAGAAGCGCAAGATCTCGGTGGGCGACAAGCTCGCCGGCCGCCACGGCAACAAGGGCGTCATCTCCCGCATCCTGCCGATCGAGGACATGCCGTTCCTGGAGGACGGCACGCCGGTCGACATCATCCTGAACCCGCTCGGCGTCCCCTCCCGCATGAACGTGGGCCAGGTGCTCGAGACGCACCTGGGCTGGGCCGCCCGCTGGGGCTGGGACGACGGCGACCGCCACGTGGGCGAGGACCCCGTGCGCGGCACCGAGACCAAGACCCGACCGGTCACCCGCCCGGCCACCCTCGTCGCCACCCCGGTGTTCGACGGCGCCAAGTGGGACGAGGAGGAGATGGCGGGCCAGCACCCGACCATCAAGACGATCTTCTCGAACATCGAGCCCGAGTCGGTCCGTCCCGACTACGGCAACGGCGGTCGTCTGATCGGCACCGACGGCAAGGCCACGCTCTACAACGGCCGCACCGGCGAGCGCTACGACAACCCGGTCACCTGCGGCTACGCCTACATCCTGAAGCTGGCGCACCTCGTGGACGACAAGATCCACGCCCGGTCGACCGGCCCGTACTCCATGATCACCCAGCAGCCGCTCGGCGGTAAGGCCCAGTTCGGTGGCCAGCGCTTCGGTGAGATGGAGGTGTGGGCGCTCGAGGCCTACGGCGCGGCGTACTGCCTGCAGGAGCTGCTGACCATCAAGTCCGACGACACCCTCGGCCGGGTCAAGGTCTACGAGGCGATCGTCAAGGGGGAGAACATCCCCGAGCCGGGCATCCCCGAGAGCTTCAAGGTGCTCATCAAGGAGATGCAGGCGCTGTGCCTGAACGTCGAGGTCCTCTCCCGCACGGGTGAGGAGATCAAGATGCGTGAGCTCGACGAGGACTTCTTCCGTGCTGCCGAGGAGCTGGGCATCGACCTGTCCCGGCCCGAGCGCGGATCCGACGAGGACGACGCCCGCCGCCAGGCGGAGCGTCGCTGAGAGAGGAACGACCCACCCCCATGCTCGACGTCAACCTCTTCGACCAGCTCCGGATCGGCCTGGCCACCGCGGACGCCATCCGCATGTGGTCCAACGGCGAGGTCAAGAAGCCGGAGACCATCAACTACCGCACGCTCAAGCCGGAGAAGGACGGGCTCTTCTGCGAGAAGATCTTCGGTCCGACCAAGGACTGGGAGTGCTACTGCGGCAAGTACAAGCGCGTCCGGTTCCGCGGCATCATCTGCGAGCGCTGCGGCGTGGAGGTCACGCGCTCCAAGGTGCGCCGTGAGCGGATGGGCCACATCGAGCTCGCCGCCCCGGCCGTGCACATCTGGTACCTGCGCGGCACGCGCTCGTGGCTGGCCTACCTCCTCTCGGGCATCGAGCCCAAGGAGGAGCTGAAGGCCAAGCAGCTCGAGAAGGTCATCTACTTCGCGGCGAACCTCGTCACCCACGTGGACGACGAGCGCCGCCAGGCCGACCTGCCGAGCCTCGAGGCCGAGATGCTCGGCGAGCGCGACGCCATCGAGAAGGACCGCGAGCTCGAGCTGGCGCGCCGCATGGAGGAGCTCGAGGGCGAGCTGGAGGCCCTCGAGGCCGAGGGCGCCAAGGAGTCCGACCTCAACAGCCGCCGCAAGGCCGCGGACAAGGACCTGGCCGCGATCCGCGAGACCTACGACGACGAGCTCGAGCTCCTCGGCCGCGTCTGGGACGAGTTCCGCGACCTGTACCCCCGCCAGATCATCGAGGACGAGACCCTGTGGCGCGAGCTGCAGGACCGCTACGCGGACTACTTCGAGGGCGGCATGGGCGCGGGCGCCATCAAGCTGCTGATCGACCGCATCGACCTGCAGGAGGAGGAGCAGAAGCTCCGCGAGGCGATCGACCCCGAGGAGGGTCGCAAGCCCCTGTCGGCCCAGCGCAAGCAGAAGGCCATCAAGCGCCTCAAGATCGTCGCCGCGTTCAACCGCACCGACGAGAACGGCAACCGGGTCAACGACCCCCGCGCCATGATCCTCGACGTCGTGCCGGTGATCCCGCCGGACCTGCGGCCGATGGTGCAGCTCGACGGCGGCCGCTTCGCGACCTCCGACCTGAACGACCTCTACCGCCGGGTGATCAACCGGAACAACCGCCTCAAGCGGCTCCTGGACCTGGGCGCGCCCGAGATCATCGTCAACAACGAGAAGCGCATGCTGCAGGAGGCCGTCGACGCGCTGTTCGACAACGGCCGCCGCGGTCGTCCGGTCACCGGACCGGGCAGCCGTCCGCTCAAGTCGCTCTCCGACATGCTCAAGGGCAAGCAGGGCCGGTTCCGCCAGAACCTGCTCGGCAAGCGCGTCGACTACTCCGGCCGTTCGGTCATCGTCGTCGGCCCCACGCTGCAGCTGCACCAGTGCGGCCTGCCCAAGCTGATGGCGCTCGAGCTGTTCAAGCCGTTCGTCATGAAGGCGCTGGTCGACAAGGAGCTGGCCCAGAACATCAAGTCGGCCAAGCGCATGGTCGAGCGTCGTCGTCCCCAGGTGTGGGACGTGCTCGAGGACGTCATCAAGGAGCACCCGGTGCTCCTGAACCGTGCCCCCACGCTGCACCGCCTGGGCATCCAGGCGTTCGAGCCGATCCTCGTCGAGGGCAAGGCCATCCAGATCCACCCGCTCGTGTGCGCGGCGTTCAACGCCGACTTCGACGGTGACCAGATGGCCGTGCACCTGCCGCTGTCCGCCGAGGCGCAGGCCGAGGCACGCGTGCTCATGCTGAGCGCCAACAACATGCTCAGCCCCGCCCACGGCAAGCCGCTGGTCACGCCCACCCAGGACATGATCATCGGTGCCTTCTACCTGACCTCCCAGGTGGACGGCGCTGCCGGCGAGGGCCGCGTCTACAAGCGCATGGACCAGGTGGAGCGCGACCTCGAGTCGGGCGAGCTGAGCGTGCACGCGACCATCGAGTACCGGGGCAGCGAGTTCCCCGACCTGCTCGAGTCGCCGGCCAACGGCTCCGCCGCGGTGTGGCGCAAGACGACCGCCGGCCGCCTGCTGTTCAACCGTGCGCTGCCCGACGGCTACGAGTTCGTCGACCAGCCGGTGCGCAAGCGGGAGATGACCAACATCGTCGACCGCCTCGCGATCGAGTTCGAGCGCGCGGTCGCCGCCGACGCGCTCGATGCCATGAAGTCGCTCTGCTTCAACTACGCCATGCGGTCGGGTCTGACGATCTCGATCGACGACGTGCAGACCCCGTCGGACAAGTACGACATCCTCGACCGCTACGAGGCCGAGGCCGACAAGGTCGAGAAGCAGTTCCGGCGCGGCATCATCACCGACGGCGAGCGCAAGCAGAAGGAGGTCGAGATCTGGACGACCGCGACCTCCGAGGTGACCCGGGCGATGCAGCAGGCCATGCAGGCCAAGCAGTTCAACCCGATCGACATGATGGTCGGCTCGGGCGCCCGAGGGAACATGATGCAGGTCCGCCAGATCGCGGGCATGCGAGGCCTCGTGGCCAACCCCCGAGGCGACATGATCCCCCGCCCGATCAAGTCCAACTTCCGTGAGGGCCTGTCGGTGCTGGAGTACTTCATCGCCACGCCGGGCGCCCGGAAGGGCCTCGTCGACACCGCCCTGCGGACCGCGGACTCGGGCTACCTGACCCGCCGTCTCGTCGACGTCGCCCAGGAGCTGATCATCAACGACCGGGACCCGTTCGCCGAGGGCGGCCCGATCCGCTCGATCACGCTCGAGGACATCCGTCCCGACGAGGCCGGCAAGCGGTACTACCTGGAGTCGCGCCTGTTCAGCCGGACCCTCGCCGAGGACATCACCCTCGCCGACGGCACCGAGCTGACCAAGGGCACGCTCGTGGGCACCGAGGAGATGGAGGCGCTGCGCGACGACCCGGGGATCACCTCGGTGCGCGTGCTGTCCCCGCTCACCGACGAGAGCGAGCTCGGCATCTCCGGCGCCGCCTACGGCCTGTCGCTCGCGACCGGCCGCAGCATCGAGCCCGGTGAGGCCGTGGGCGTCATCGCCGCCCAGTCGATCGGCGAGCCCGGTACGCAGCTGACCATGCGGACGTTCCACACCGGTGGTGTGGCGGCGTCCGGCGGTGACATCACCGGTGGTCTGCCCCGCGTCGTCGAGCTCTTCGAGGCCCGCACGCCTCGGAACAAGGCCGTCCTGGCCCGCATCTCCGGCGTCGTGCGCATCGACGACGAGGACGGCAAGGTCTGGAACGTGACCGTGGTCGGCGACGACGGCACCGAGGACCTCCACGCCATCGAGCGCGAGCGGCCGCTGCGGGTCCGGGAGGGTGACGAGGTCACCGCCGGCGACGCGCTGGTCGAGGGTCCCCGGGACCCCAAGGAGCTGCTCGAGATCAAGGGCGTCCGCGCCGTGCAGCAGTACCTGGTGGACGAGGTCCAGCGGGTCTACCGCGACCAGGGCGTGTCGATCCACGACAAGCACATCGAGCTGATCGTTCGCCAGATGACCCGCCGCATCGCCATCCAGGAGCCGGGGGAGTCCGACTTCCTCCCCGGCGAGCGGGTGGACCAGCGGGTCTTCGCGGACGTGAACCGTCAGCTGGTGACCGAGGGCAAGAAGCCCGCCGAGGGTCGCCCCGAGCTGATGGGCATCACCAAGGCGTCGCTGGCGACCGACTCGTGGCTGTCCGCCGCCTCCTTCCAGGAGACGACGCGGGTGCTCACCGAGGCGGCGATCGAGTCCCGCTCCGACGGCCTGCTCGGCCTGAAGGAGAACATCATCATCGGCAAGCTGATCCCCGCCGGTACCGGCATGAACCAGTACCAGGAGATCCAGACCTACGCCCCCGAGTACCAGCCGCTGGACTACTTCAGCTCCGACGCTGCGGACGACAGCGCCAGCATCGCCCAGTGGCTGGCCAACCTGGGCGGGCCCTCCGACGAGGAGCTCGCCGCCGAGGGCGCCGCGAACGTCATCGAGTTCCCCGATCCGTCGGGGGGCTCGGCCGAGGGTTCCTGAGTCCCGTGGCAGACCCTCCTCCACAGGGGGGTTTGCCACGGGTCCACCCCGGCCCTAACCTCAACCGGTCGCCCTGTCGGGGACGAGGCGCACCGCGCCCCGGTCCCGGTCGTGGCGCAGTGCGAGCTCCGCTCCGGCCAGCGCCTGTCGCGTGCCGGTCGTGCCGGGCTCGCCCGACATCTCGAAGCGGTCAGCGGCGGCGCCCTGCGCCCGCGGCGGGCCGCCGGAACGCACAGACAGCAGCCAGCACAGCAACGCAAGAACAGAGGTTCACCGTGCCCACGATCGAGCAGCTGGTCCGCAAGGGCCGTCAGACCAAGCGCCGCAAGGAGTCCACGCCGGCGCTGAAGGGCGCCCCCCAGCGTCGTGGCGTCTGCACGCGCGTGTTCACCTCCACGCCCAAGAAGCCGAACTCGGCGCTCCGCAAGGTCGCCCGTGTGCGCCTCTCGAGCGGCATCGAGGTCACGGCCTACATCCCGGGTGAGGGCCACAACCTCCAGGAGCACTCGATGGTGCTCGTCCGCGGCGGTCGTGTGAAGGACCTCCCCGGCGTTCGCTACAAGATCATCCGCGGCACGCTCGACACCTCCGGCGTCCGCGACCGCAAGCAGGCACGTTCGCGCTACGGCGCCAAGAAGGAGTCCTGACATGCCCCGCAAGGGTCCCGCCCCCCGCCGCCAGCTCCAGCCCGATCCCATCTACCGGTCGGTGCTCGTCACGCAGGTCGTCAACAAGGTCCTGCAGCGGGGCAAGCGCTCCACCGCGGAGAAGATCGTCTACGACGCCCTCTCCACGATCGAGGAGAAGACCGGGACCGACCCGGTGGTCACGCTGAAGCGGGCCATCGACAACGTCAAGCCGCAGCTCGAGGTCAAGAGCCGCCGCGTCGGCGGTGCCACCTACCAGGTGCCCGTCGAGGTCAAGCCCACCCGCGCCAACACCCTCGCCATCCGCTGGGTCGTCGGCTACGCCCGTCAGCGTCGTGAGCGGTCCATGTCGGAGCGCCTGGCCAACGAGCTGCTCGACGCCAGCAACGGCGTCGGCGCCGCCGCCAAGCGCAAGGAAGACCTGCACAAGATGGCCGAGTCCAACCGGGCCTTCGCCCACTACCGCTTCTGATCCGGTTCGACTGAGCCGGACGATCCGGTCCGCGGTCGCCGCGTGACCGGGCCACCGATCACCGCAGCCCCCGCAACCGCTCCCCGAGCGACCCCGAACGACTGAGACACGAAGATGGCGCAGTTCCCCCTCGACCGAACCCGCAACATCGGGATCATGGCCCACATCGACGCGGGCAAGACCACGACGACCGAGCGGATCCTCTACTACACCGGCAAGACCTACAAGATCGGTGAGGTCCACGAGGGCGCCGCCACCATGGACTGGATGGAGCAGGAGCAGGAGCGCGGCATCACGATCACGTCGGCCGCGACGACCGCCTTCTGGACCGACACCGTCAACGACGTCGAGCACCGCATCCAGATCATCGACACCCCGGGCCACGTGGACTTCACGGTCGAGGTGGAGCGCTCGCTCCGCGTCCTCGACGGTGCCGTCGCCGTGTTCGACGGCGTCGCCGGCGTGGAGCCCCAGACCGAGACCGTCTGGCGCCAGGCCAACAAGTACAACGTCCCCCGCATGTGCTTCGTCAACAAGATGGACCGCATGGGCGCGGACTTCTTCGGCGCGCTGGCGTCCATCAAGGACCGCCTCGAGGCCAAGGTCGCCGTCATCCAGCTGCCGATCGGCGCCGAGGCCGACTACCAGGGCATCGTCGACCTGGTGACGATGAAGGCCTGGATCTGGAAGGGCGAGGACCTGGGTGCGTCCTGGGACGTCGTCGACATCCCCGACGAGCTCCAGGCGCAGGCCGACGAGTACCGCGAGGCGCTCATCGACGTCCTGGCCGAGACCAACGACGAGATCATGGAGAAGTTCCTCGAGGGCGACGACCTGCCGCCGGAGCTGATCCGCGCCGCCATCCGCGAGGCGACGATCCACCACGGCGTGGTCCCGGTCCTCAACGGCACCGCCTTCAAGAACAAGGGCGTGCAGCCGCTGCTCGACGCGGTGTGCTGGTACATGCCGTCGCCGATCGACCTCCCGCCGGTGGAGGGCGAGAACCGCAAGGGCGAGCCGGTCACCCGCAAGCCCGACGTCAACGAGCCGTTCTCGGCGCTGGCGTTCAAGATCATGACCGCGCCGCACGTGGGCAAGCTCACGTACTTCCGCGTCTACTCCGGCAAGCTCGAGAAGGGCGGCACGGTCTACAACAGCCGCTCGGGCGACAAGGAGCGCATCGGTCGCCTGCTCGAGATGCACGCGAACGACCAGATCGAGCAGGAGGCCGTGTACGCGGGCGACATCGTCGCCGGCATCGGCATCAAGAACACCCGCACCGGGGACACGCTGTCGGACCCGGGCGATCCGATCGTGCTCGAGTCCCTCGAGTTCCCCGAGCCCGTGATCCACGTGGCCGTGGAGCCCAAGACCAAGGCCGACCAGGACAAGATGGGCAAGGCGCTGTTCGCGCTCTCCGAGGAGGACCCGACGTTCCAGGTCCGCACCGACGAGGAGACGGCCCAGACGATCATCTCCGGCATGGGCGAGCTGCATCTCGAGGTGCTGGTCGACCGCATGATGCGGGAGTTCAAGGTCGAGGCGAACGTCGGCAAGCCGCAGGTCGCCTACCGCGAGACCATCACCCAGCCGGTCGAGGGCTACACGTACCTGCACAAGAAGCAGACGGGCGGCACCGGCCAGTACGCCAAGATCGTGCTGACCCTGACGCCGTCGGGCCCCGGTGGCGGCTTCGAGTTCACCGACAAGATCACCGGCGGCCGTGTGCCCAAGGAGTACATCCCCTCGGTGGGCCACGGCGTCGAGGACGCCATGACCAACGGCATCCTCGCCGGCTTCCCCATGGTCGACATCCACGTCTCGCTGGACGACGGCGACTACCACGACGTCGACTCCTCGGAGATGGCGTTCAAGATCGCCGGCACGATGGGCTTCAAGGAGGCCGCCCGCAAGGCGTCGCCGGTGCTCCTCGAGCCGATCATGGCCGTCGAGGTCGTGACGCCCGAGGACTACATGGGCGACGTGATCGGCGACCTCAACTCCCGCCGCGGCAAGGTCGGCAAGATGGAGCAGCGGGGCAACAACCAGATCGTCTCCGCCGAGGTCCCGCTGTCGGACATGTTCGGCTACTCCACCGACCTGCGGTCCAAGACCCAGGGCCGGGCCCAGTACACCATGCAGTTCCACAGCTACCAGCAGACGCCGCGGAACGTGCAGGAGGAGATCGTCGCCCGCATCACCGGGCAGTGATCGAACCGGCGCACCGCGCCGGACCAGTCAGTTCGTCAGTACCACACCCGCAGAGTGACCCGGCCGTGTTGGCCGTTTGATGGAAAGAGAGTGCCTGTCATGGCGAAGGAGAAGTTCGAGCGGACGAAGCCTCACGTGAATGTGGGGACGATGGGTCACATCGATCATGGGAAGACGACG
>JAEXGP010000145.1 GCA_023450775.1 Actinomycetes bacterium
GTCCAGCGTCCCGAGAACGAACGCGGAACTCGGGCCGCCGGCGCCCGATGTGGGCGCGGGACGACCCGAGTTCAGGAACGCCAGGTGCGAGCGGTGGGGCTCAGCGGCCCTTCCACTCGGGCTTACGCTTCTCGGCGAACGCCGTGAGGCCCTCGCTGAAGTCCTCGGTGCCGAACATCTTCATGATGCCCTCGCCCGACAGCTTCCAACCGACCTCGTCGGGCTGGTCGGTCGACTCGATCATGATCTTGCGGCTCTCGGCCACGGCGAGCGGCGCGTTCTCGGTGATCTCCGACGCCAGCTCGAGGGCGGTGGCGAGCGCCTGGCCCTCGTCGCACAGGCGGTTGACCATGCCGAAGTCGTAGGCCCGCTCCGCCGGGAAGTCGAGGCGGCCGGTGAGGGCCAGCTCCATGGCGATGTTGCGGGGGATCTTGCGGGGGAGCCGGAACAGGCCGCCGGCGGCGGCGACGAGGTTCCGCTTCACCTCGGGGATGCCGAACACCGCGGTCCGCGACGCCACGACCAGGTCCGCGGCCAGCACGATCTCGGTGCCGCCGGCGAGGGCGGGACCGTCGACAGCGGCGATGAACGGGGTCGTGCGCTCCCGCTGCACGAAGCCGCCGAAGCCGCCGCGAGCCGTCTGCATGCCGCCCGGGTCCACGGCCATCTGCTTGAGGTCGGCACCGGCGCAGAAGATGTAGCCCTTGTCGGTCTTGGCGCCGGTGAGGATGCCGACCCAGACCTCGTCGTCGGCCTCGATCTGGTCGATGGCGTCCTCGATGCCGGAGGCGACGTCGCTGTTGACGGCGTTGCGGGCGTCGGGTCGGTTGATCGTGACGATCCCGACGTTGCCCTGCTTGGTGTACTCGATGGTCATGGGCGGGACATTACCGCCGCACTTGACCGCTCGGTCTACTTCGGGCGCCGGACGGGTCGATCCCAGCGTCCGGGACGTGGTTCCCGCCTCGGTAGGGTGCGCCGCATGTCCGCCCCCGTGCAGGCGCTCGTCTTCGACTTCGACGGCACGCTCGTCGACTCCGACGACGCCCTGGTCCAGCCCTTCCTCCAGCTCGGCGTGCCGCTCGACGAGATCAGCTTCGGCCATGCGATCGCAGAGGAGTGCGACCGGCTGGGAATCTCGCTCGACGCCTACGCCGACCTCTACGACGAGCAGGTGGTGCAGCCCTTCGCCGGCGTGGACGAGGTCGTCCGGCGGCTCGGTCGATGGGCGCTGTGCTCCAACAAGCACCCGCGGTCGGGCGCGGCCGAGCTCGAGCGCCTGGGCTGGACGCCCGAGGTCGCCATGTTCTCGGACCACTTCGGCTGGGCCCACAAGGGGCTGGGACCCGTGCTCGAGGCGATCGGCCTGACCGCCGCGGACGTGGTCATGGTCGGCGACAGCGGCGGCGACGTCCGCTGCGCGGACGAGGTGGGCTGTCGGTTCGTGTGGGCCGGCTGGAACCCG
Organism: Actinomycetes bacterium; assembly: GCA_023450775.1. GTDB lineage: Bacteria > Actinomycetota > Acidimicrobiia > Acidimicrobiales > Microtrichaceae > Dermatobacter. The sequence continues at coordinate 1,466 of JAEXGP010000145.1, forward strand.
CGGGTGCGAGCCGCCCGTCCGGACGGGAGCGTCCTCGACCGTCCGGACCAGCTGCTCGATCTCTACGGCTGACCGCGGGCTCCGCCGGCACCGGAACTGCGTGAGCTGGCGTCGGTCAGCGACGGCAACTCACGCCGGAACGTCGGTCAGTCGGCCTCGGGACCGGTCTCGCCGGCCTCGATCTCGGCCTCGGCCGCGGCACCGGTCTCGGGCGCGGGGTCGTCGGTCGTCTCGGCCTCGGGAGCGGGCGTCGCGTCCTCCGACGGAGCCGGAGCCTCGACCGCGTCCGTGGCCGCCGGCTCGACCGGAGCCTCGGCCGGTACGTCCTCCGACGGAGCCGCTGCGTCCGCCGCTGCCGACGCGTCTGCCCCAGCCTCCGGCTCTGCCGGTGCGGTGGCCTCGGGCGCCTCGACCTCGGCCGTCGCGGCCTCGGCGGACGGCGCTGTCTCAGTCTCGGCGGACGGCGCTGGCGCTGTCTCGGCCGGCTCCGCTGCCGTCGGCGCCTCGTCCTTGGGCGCCTCGTCCTTCGCGGCGCCTCCGCCCTTCGCGCCTCCGGACTTCTGGCCCTCGCCCTTCTGGCCCTCGCCCTTGGGGGCGCCACCCTTGAGACCACCGGCGCGGCCGCCGCCCTGCTTGCCACGCGGCGGACGACGACGCTTGGCCGCCGCAGCCTCGGACGGGTCCACGCCGAACAGCTCGGCGACCTTCGGCACCCGATCGGCCACGCGGCGCACCGCCTCGAGCAGGTCCTCAGTGGGCGTCTCGGGGCGGCCGGCGGGGGCGACCTGCTGGCGCACGGGCGAGTACGCCAGCGCGTCGACGGCGGCCGCCCACAGCTCCTGGTTGGTGCCCGGCGTCAGGCCCTCGGACACGGCGGTCACCAGTCGCGCCGACAGCTCGGCGGGCACCGGGGTGCCGGCCTTGGGCGGGCGGGAACTCAGGCGGAGGGCCCGCACGAACCGGCCGGCCTCGAGGTTGGCCGTGATGTCGGCCACCCAGTTGGTGTGCTCCTCCTCGACGCGACGGGTGAGCCCGGACCGCAGCTGCTCGAGCATCTCCCGGGCCTCGTCGTCGTGGGTGGCGCCGTCGCCGGCCACCACCACCGAGCGCAGGTCGCGCAGGTCGAGCTCGTCCAGATCCGCGATCGCCGCGGCGGCCCGGTCCTTCCACTCCGCGTCGCGGAGCTTCGGGTAGAGCGCCTCGGCCATGGCCACGACCTGCTCGGTGGGGACCTCGGGCTGGTTCTGGGCGCGGGCCTGCTCGTTCTGCTTGGCGATGGCCTCGCGCACGGCGGGCACGCCACCTCGCAGCACCTGGTCCGCGATCGGACGCTGCTCGGCCGGGACCTCGTCGATCACCGCGTTGCGGAACGCGCGACCCGGGCGCAGGCGCTTGGGCTTGGGGCGCTCCGGCACGTCGGGACGCGGGCCACGGGGACGGTCGCCGCGGGGGCGGTCGCCACGATCGCCCCGGTCCCGGCGGTCCCGACTGGGCCCGTCGCCGTCGCGGTCACGCCCGCGACCTCGGCCGCGGCCCTCGCCGCGCCCACGGGTCACGAGCTGGGTCGTCACCAGCGGCTCCTCGCGGCCGGAGCCCTTGATCTCGAGCAACTCGGGCTGCTTGCGCTCGCCCTTGGGCGGCAGGATCCCCGTGATCTCGATGCCGTCGATGAGGAACTCGGCGTCGGCCCGCAGGACGTCGCCGACCTTGGCGCCGCCGGGCAGGAGCGCACCGTCCATCTCGCCCTTGGGCTGCTTGGCACCGGCTGCACGCCAGGTCCAGGAGCCATCGGGGCGTTCAGAGGTCAGCTCGATCTCGAGTCGGCGGGACATGGCCGCCAAGCTAACGGACGCCCTTCGATCTCAGGAAGCTGGAACGAGCCGGGTGCGTGCCAGCATGGGCGGGTGAGCGACACCTCCGGACCCCAGACCCTCATCGTCACCGGCGTGACCGGCCAGGTGGCCGAGTCGGTCGCCACCTCGCTGGCCGGCGCCGGCCGCCACGTGATCGGCGTCGCCCGGTTCAGCGACACGCCGGCACGCGAGCGGCTCGAGGCCGCGGGCGTGGAGTGCGTGACCGCGGACCTGGTCGCCGCCGACTTCGCCGACGTGCCCACCGGCGTCGACGCCCTCCTCAACTTCGCCGTCGTCAAGACGCAGCGCTGGGACCTCGACCTGCGGGCCAACGCGGAGGGCATCGGCCTGCTCATCGGCCACGTGCGTCCCGGGCGGGTGCTGCACTGCTCGTCGACCGGCGTGTACGACCCGGCAGGCTCGACCGTGCTCGACGAGTCGGCCGCGCTCGGTGACAACCACCGGCCGATCATGCCCACGTACTCCATCGCCAAGATCGCGGCGGAGGAGGTGGTCCGCACGATGTGCCGGCTGCTCGACGTCCCGACGACGATCGCCCGGCTCAACGTGCCGTACGGCGTGGGGCCCGACGGATCGCCCCGCGGCTGGCCGGCGTTCCACCTGGCGATGATGCAGGCGGGCATGGCCGTCCCCGTGCACCCCGACCGGCCGAACCTCTTCAACCCGATCGATCTGGCCGACATCGCGGGCACGGTGCCGTCCCTGCTCGACGCGGCGACCGTCCCGGCGACGATCGTCAACTGGGGCGGCGCGGAGCAGGTCTCGCTCGAGGAGTGGTGCGACTACCTCGCCGACCGGTGCGGCTACACGGCCACCTTCGAGGAGACCGAGTCGACGATCGGCGGCGTCACCGTCGACCTGACGCGCATGGCGTCGATCACCGGACCGACCACCGTCGCGTGGAAGGACGGCTTCGACGCGCTCGCCGACGCCTGGCTCGCGTCGCAGGCCTGAGCATCACCCCCGACGTCCGCCGTCCTGCACCCGCCGTGCCGCTGCTCCTGACCGACCTCGACGAGACGCTCGTCGACCGGAGCGCTGCGCTGCGACGGTGGGCCACCGGCTTCGTCGCGACGCGAGGGCTACCCGACGCGGAGGTCGCACGGATCGTCGAGATGGACCGGCACGGGCGCCGGAGCCGCCCCGAGTTCGTCGCCGCCGTCAACGAGTCGCTGCGGCTCGACCCTCCGCTGCGCCTGGACTACCTCTCGGACTACGTCCGGGGCTTCACGCTGGACCCCGCCACGGCTGATGCGCTGACACGCGCTCGGGCGGCCGGGTGGCGCATCGGGATCGTCTCGAACGGGGAGCAGCCGCAGCTCGACAAGATCGCCCGCGTGGGCCTCGGTCCGCTGGTCGACGGCGTGTGCGTGTCCGGGCTGGAGCAGTGCCGCAAGCCCGACCCTCGGCTGTTCCGCCTGGCCGCGGAGCGAGCGGGATCGTCCCTGGAGGGCGCGTGGATGATCGGCGACGACGCTGTCGCCGACATGGGCGGCGCGGACGCGGCCGGCATCCGTGGTGTGTGGCTGCGCCACGGCCGGACGTGGCCCGACGACCTGTCGCCCCCGACCGCCCAGGCCGACTCGTTCCCCGAGGCCGTGGACATCGTGCTGTCCGACGGCTGAACCGTCGACATCGCCGTCGCCGGCACCGAACTTGGGCACCACGCACCACCCACCGGTCGCTGGTGCCCGAGATCAGTGGGCCGACGCGCCGGACGCTCGTAACTTGGGCACAACGCACCACCCACTCGTCCGCGGTGCCCGAGTTCGCCGCGGAGCCGGGTGTGTCGGCCGGCTGCCTCAGTGGCCGACGGCGTCGAGCAGCGCGTTCTCGAGCACCTCGGCCAGCCCGGGGTGCGCCCAGATCTGCTCCTTGGCCACGCGCTCGGCGGTCAGACCGAACGTCATGGCCTGGGCGAACTGCTGCATGAGCGTGGCCGCCTGCGGCCCGATCACGTGGCCGCCGAGGATCAGCCCCGTCTCCGCGCACACGAGGACCTTGGCGAACCCGCTGCGGTCCTCGAGCGACCAGCCGTACGCGGTGTCGCCGTAGGCACGCCGGCCGACCTTGTAGGGCTGGCGGCGCTCCTGGAGCTCGGTCTCGGTCTCACCGACCGACGCCACCTCGGGGTGCGAGAACACGGCGTGCGGCACGACCCGCTCGTCCAGGTGCATCGGGTCATCCGGGTGGATGACGTTGTGGGAGACGACCTTGGCCTCGCGGTTGGCGAGGTGCTTGAGCTGCAGCGGGTTGCGGATGTCGCCGAGCGCCCACACGTTCGGGGCGGTCGTGAGGAGGGTGTCGTCGGTGATCACGTAGCCGTCCTCGTCGAGCTTCACGCCGGCCACCTCGACGTCGAGCTCCGCGCCGTTCGGACGGCGGCCGGTGGTGACCAGCAGCGCGTCGCCGGTCACGTCGGTGGGGCAGTCGGGTCCGTGGTGGCCCGGCGCGGGGGAGAGCTGCAGCCGGAACTCGCCGCCCGAGTGCTCGACGCCGACGACCTCGGTGCTCAGGTGCAGTCGGGACCGCCGGCCGAACTCGCGCGTGAAGCGCTCGGACACGTCGGGGTCCTCGTGGCGCAGCATCCTCGGACCGCGGTGCACGACGGTGACGTCGCAGCCCAGCGAGCCGAACACGTGGCCCATCTCCGCGGCGATGAAGCCGCCACCGATCACGACCATGTGCTTGGGCACGGCGTCGACCCGCATGATCGTGTCGGACGTGTGGAACGGCGTGCCCGCCAGACCGGGCAGGTCGGGGACAACCGGGGAGGCGCCGGCGGCGAGCACGATCTTCTCGGCGGTCACGTCGGTGGTGGAGCCGTCGGGGGCGGTCACGCGCACGGCCCGCTCGCCGGTGAAGCGGGCGTCGCCGGTGAACACCGTGGTGTTGGCCTGACCCCGCCGGTACTCCTCGCCGCCCTGTGCGATCGGGTCGATGCGCCCGAACGTGCGGTCACGGATGGACGGCCAGTCGACCCTCGGCGGCTCGAAGTGCACGCCGAGCGCGGCGGCCTCCTGCGCCTCCACGACCCGGTTCGCGGGCATCACGAGCATCTTCGAGGGGATGCATCCCCGGTTCAGGCAGGTGCCGCCGAAGGTGGAGCGCTCCACGATCCCGATCGACAGGTCGTCGTACTCGTGGGTGGGGATCGAGTTGCCCGATCCGGTGCCGATGATGAGCACGTCGACGTGGGCCGAGGAGGGGGGCGTCATGACGATCGAGCCTACGGCGGAGGTCCTCGCGACGGCCGGGCGCCGAGGCGCCGGTCCGGCACCGTGCCCGGGGGCGAACCCCGGGGGAGCGGTCGTCGCCGGCCACGTCCGGACGCCGGTCGGGGTTCCAGAACTGGAACGCGTTACAGTTTCCCGTCCCGCCCGGGTCGCCCGGGCCACGATCGCACGAACCACGGCGAGCCCGACCGAGCCAGGGGGAACAGATGCACATCGCGTACACGGAGGAGCAGCAGCGCCTCCGCGACGAGCTGCGGCGCTACTACGACGACCTGCTGACCGACGAGGTCAGGGAGCTGCTCCACAAGGAGGCCGGCGTCGGCCCGACGCACCGCCGCATCGTGAAGCAGATGGCCGAGGACGGCTGGCTCGGCATCGGCTGGCCCAAGGAGTACGGCGGCCAGGGCCGGAGCCAGATGGAGCAGTTCATCTTCTTCGACGAGTCGATGCGCTCGGGCGCCCCGGTGCCCATGCTGACGATCAACACCGTCGGCCCGACGATCATGCAGTACGGCACCGAGGAGCAGAAGGACTTCTTCCTCCCCAAGATCCTCGCCGGCGACCTGCACTTCTGCATCGGCTACTCCGAGCCCGGCGCCGGCACCGACCTGGCCTCGCTGCGCACCAAGGCCGTCCGCGACGGCGACGAGTACATCATCAACGGCCAGAAGATGTGGACGTCGCTCGCCTCCGACGCCGACTACTGCTGGCTCGCCGTCCGCACCGATCCCGACGCCCCGAAGCACAAGGGCATCTCGATGATCATCGTCGACATGAAGTCGCCGGGGATCACGGTCGACCCGCTGCACCTGCTGTCGAGCCACGACATCAACGCCACGTACTTCGACGACGTGCGGGCCCGCGCCGACTGGCTCGTCGGCGGTGAGAACAACGGCTGGGGACTGATCGTCAACCAGCTCAACCACGAGCGCGTGACGCTGTGCTCCCCGGGTCTGCTCGAGCAGTCCTACACCGAGGTCCGCCGCTGGGCGCAGGAGACGGTGAACGCCGACGGCTCCCGCCCGGTGGACCAGGAGTGGGTGCGGCTCAACCTGGCCCGGGTCCACGCCGGTCTGGAGTTCCTGCGCCTCATCAACTGGAAGGTCGCCTGGACCGCGACCGAGGGCCATCTGGACGTGGCCGACGCCTCCACGATCAAGACGTTCGGCACCGAGTTCTACCTGGAGGCGTTCCGCCTGCTCATGGAGATCCTCGGCCCGTCCGCCTACCTGGAGCGCAACTCGGTCGGCTCGGTCCTGAAGGGCCGGCTCGAGGGCAACTACCGCAGCCTGCTGATCCTCACCTTCGGCGGCGGCACGAACGAGATCCAGCGCGACCTGATCGGCATGTTCGGTCTGGGCCTGCCCCGGGCGCTGCGCAACTGACGCAGCGGCACCCCGAGACACGACCAGACGAACGCACGAGGAGACGAACGACATGGACTTCCGCTTCAGCGAGGAGCAGCAGGCGATCGGCGACCTGGCCGGCCAGGTGCTCGCCGACCGATCCACCCACGAGCGCCTGAGGGAGCTCGAGCGCGGCGACGGCCCGCGCTACGACGCGGAGCTGTGGGCCGAGCTCGCCAAGGTCGGCGTGCTCGGGGCCACCATCCCCGAGGCGCACGGCGGCGCGGGCCTGGACCTCATCGCGCTCGGCGCGGTGCTCGAGGCCGCCGGCCGCACGGCCGCGGCGGTGCCGCTGTGGGAGACGCTCGGCCTGGGCGTGCCCGCCATCGCCCGCTACGCGCCCGACGACCTGGCCGCCGACCTGCTGGGCCGCGTCGCCAACGGCGAGCTGGTGCTGACCGCGGCGTGGCACGAGCAGGGCGCGGAGCCCCTCCTGCCGACCACGATCCCCACCCCCA
>JAEXGP010000194.1 GCA_023450775.1 Actinomycetes bacterium
GGCCCGGACGTCCGGCCCTGCAGGGCGCCCGCCGGTGACGGGGTGACGGCGGGTGCCGCCGGCGCCGACCCGTTGCCCGTGGGCGCCGGTGCGGTGGCGCCGGCGTCCGCGGGGGCCGGTGCATCCGCGTCGCCCTTGATCCGCTCGGCGCGCTCCTTCTCGAGCCGCCGCAGCTGCGCCTCGACGCGGTCGAGCTGGTCCTCGGTGTAGGGCAGGCGGTAGCCCTCGGCCACGAACCGGGCGGTATCCGCGCGGTAGTCGTGACCGGTCGAGCGGAACTCGCCCGGGCTGTTGCGCATGGCGTTGGCCGCGTCGATCAGCGTCTGCAGGAACGTGACGACCGGGTACCAGCGCTGGCCCGCCGGCACGTTGCGGCCGCGGGGCTCGCCCAGCCAGTCGGGCTCGCGGAACAGGATCGACGGGTCCACGTGGGTGATCGGGTCGTTGTCGTGGCTGAGCTGCACCACCCGCAGGGCGTCGCGCTCCTCGGGGGTGAGCCGCTCGAGCTCCTCCCACCGGTCGAACACGCCGACGGTCCCCGGCGGGGTCATGGCCCCGGGGCGGTCCAGGCCCGCCTTGGACCACTTGGCGAGGTGGGGCATGCCGAACCACAGCGCCCGGCTGATGCTGTACGAGTCGAACCCCTCGATCCCGGACTTCATGACCACGTCCGACGACGACCAGGCGCCGAGGCTCTCGCCGAACACCAGCACCTCGGGACGGTCCGCGGGGTCCATGCCCATGAGTCGCTGGTGGACGCCGAGCACGAGCGTGCGGAACTGCCGGCGGCCCTGGCGGACCTTCTGCAGCGACAGGAACGACGGGTACCGGCCGTACTGCACGCAGACGGTGGCGATGTCGCCGCGGGTGAAGAACTCGGCGGACTCCTGGACCGTGTGGTCGACCCAGCCGGTGCCGGTCGGCGACACGAGCAGCAGGTACCGGCGGTCGAAGGCACCGACCCGTTCGAGCTCCGCGAGCGCGGTCTCGGACCGGGACGACGAGTGGATGGGGTGGTCGTTGAAGCCGATGTAGATGCGGATCGGGGTCTTGGCGCCGGACTCGCCGAGGGTCTCGTCGATGAGCGCGGGGTCCAGCGCGTCGAGCACGAACCGCCGGCCCTGCTGCCCGAGCTCGTCGAAGGACGCCAGGCTCTCGGGGGAGCCGGAGACGAGCGGGTTGGTCGGCGGCGTCGCGTACCCGGGGTCGACCTTCTCGTTGGCGCGACCGATGTAGGAGATGCCGGCCCAGTAGAGGCCGGTGACGCCGCCGGTCCACATGGCGGCGTTGACGGCGCGGGCGAGCACGATCTTGGTGATGCCCGGACCGAAGTAGCGGATCCAGCCCTTGCGGGTCATGCGGAACGAGGCGCCGAGGCCGGTGCCGATCGCGGTCACCGCCGCGGTGTCGAGCATGGCCCGGGGCAGGGTCAGCGGGAGCTGGTCGAAGTCGTCGGTGAAGAACGACCGACGCTCCGACAGGTAGCGCCGGGACGCGAACGTGGCCACGCCGAGCGACGCGCCGGTGGTGATGGCCAGGCGGCGCAGGCTGCGGGTGTCCTCGCCCTGCGTGGGGTCGGCCTTGGACAGCACGTCGTAGAGCGCGCCGCCCGCTGCGCCGACCTGGAGCAGCTCGCCGGTCAGCCGGGACACGCCCGCCGGCCAGCGCTGGTCGTCGGGATCGGGTGCGTTGGCCAGGGCGTTGCCGCCGGCGATCATGGCGGCGCGGGCGGCCAGCCGGATGGCCAGCGACGAGCTGCCGAACGTGACCCGGTTGGTGATGCGCTCCACGACCGAGCTCACGCCCCGGGCGGCCAGGATCGACAGCCCGCTCACCGCCCCCTGGTGCAGCGACGTGCGCGGCATCAGCGACGGCTGGACCGAGCGGATGAAGCTCGTGGTCTCGAGCGGCGCACCGGGCGACGAGGTCAGCGGGGAGATGACCGACAGCACGGACTCGACGCGAGCGACCGTGGACGAGCCCTTGGGGGCGCCCTCCAGATCGATGTCGGCCGTGCCCGTGGCGGGGAGGTCCTCCGGTCCGACACCGGGCGGGTTCTCGGGGGCGAGGGTCGGGTCCTGCATGCGGGGAAGCCTACGGGGACGAGTGGGATCGGCGACGCCTGACGGCAGGATGGATCGATGCCCGCCGTCCCGCCGCCCGTCGCAGATCCCGCCGAGCTCGTCCGCTTCGTCGGACCGGACACCGACATCATCGTGCCGGGGCCCAACGGCGAGCCGACCGGCTTCGTCGACGCGCTCGAGGCGGCGGCGGGCGACCTGCAGGGCGTGCGCGTGCACCAGCTCGACTGCCAGAAGGACCGCCGCTACCACACCGGCTGCTACGGCGACCGCCTGCGCCACGTGTCGTACTTCCTCAGCGCGAACATGCGGGCGCACTATGAGGCCGGCGGCGTGGACCTGGTGCCCAACGACTTCCACGCCATCCCCGATTTGCTCCGCCGTCGGTGGCGCACGCCGCTGCTGGCGGTGGCCGCGTCGCCGCCTGATCGTCACGGCTACGTGTCGCTCGGTCTCGCCGCCGACTACGCCGCGGCCGTGCTCGGCGAGGTCCCGGTGGTGGTCGAGGTCAACCCGAACATGCCGAGGACCAACGGGCTGCACACCTTCCACCTCTCCGACGCGCTCGGCTGGGCGGAGGTGGAGTCGCCGCTGTCGGCCCCGGCCCCGCCGCCCGTGACCGACGTCGACCGGGCCATCGCCGCGCTGGTCGCCGAGCGCATCCCCGACGGGGCGACGCTGCAGATCGGCATCGGCGCGGTGCCGGGCCTGGTCGCCGGCATGCTCGGCGACCATCGGGACCTGGGCGTGCACACCGAGGTGCTCGGCGACGAGGTGATGGGCCTGATCGAGAGCGGCGCGGTCAACGGCCGTCGCAAGGCCCGCGAGCGGGGCCTGGCGACGACGACGATCGTCCTCGGCTCCTCGGAGCTCTACGAGTGGGCCGACGAGAACCCGTCGCTCTTCATGCTGCCCGTCGACATCTCGAACGATCCGCGTGTCATCTCCCAGCACGACGACCTCTGCTCGATCAACGCGACGATGCAGGTCGACCTGCTCGGCCAGTGCGCGTCGGAGTCGTTGGGGACGCACTACGTCTCGTCCACCGGCGGGCAGGCGGACTTCATGCGCGGGGCGCAGCTCTCGCGGGGCGGGCAGAGCTTCATCGTCACCCACAGCACGGCGGTCGGCGGCACGGTGTCGCGCATCGTGCCGACGCTCACGCCCGGCGCCGTCGTCAGTGCGCACAAGAACCTGGTGGACAAGGTCGTGACCGAGCACGGCATCGCCGAGCTCACCGGCCGCACCCTCCGCGAGCGCACGGAGGCGCTGCTCGGCATCGCGGACCCCGCGTTCCGGGACGACCTCGAGCGGTCGGCCAAGGAGCTGGGCTACCTCTGAGCGACGCGCCCGGCGCCGAGCGCTCGGTGGCCCCGGATGTCCGATCGGATGCAGCTGTCGATCTCCGCTCAACTCGGTCGGCGGCCGACCGATCTGCGGCAGATGAAGCGCACATGTCTGTTCCTCGTCGCCGTGCTCGCGCTCGTCGCGGCCACCGCCTGCCAGACCGGCGTGCAGATGTGGGCGTCGTGCACCGCCCCGGACGGTTCGATCGAGAGCGGGACCGACGGCACCTACGTCCTCGTCTGCTCGAACGGCCGGTGGACGCCGATCATGACGGTCGACGAGTACATCCGTCGCTCGCAGGGTCAGGACGTGCCGATCGCGCCGCTCCCGTCGCCGCCGACCACGACGACCTCGGCACCGACGACCGTGCCGACCACGACCTCGACCACACCCACCACCTCCACGACGGTGCCGCCGCTCGTGGTGGGCGCCGACGAGGTCACCGGCGGGCAGCAGTTCAGCTGCGCGCTCATCGACGGCGCCGTCAGCTGCTGGGGTCGCAACAACCGCGGTCAGCTCGGTGACGGGACCACGACCCCCAGCAGCGTCCCCGTCAGCACCGGCATCACGAACGCGGTCGACGTCGACGCCGGCATGGAGCACGCGTGCGCCCTTCGCGTCGACGGCACCGTCGCGTGCTGGGGCAACAACCACTACGGCATGGTCGGCGGCGGCGGTGACGCGACGTCGCCCCGGACCGTCTCGGGGGTCGCCGATGCCGTCGGGATCGGCGTCGGTCAGTTCCACAGCTGCGCGCTGCTGCGATCCGGCGCCGTCAAGTGCTGGGGCCACAACGCACAGGGTCAGCTCGGCACCGGCAGCTTCGACAGCACCTCGTTCCCGACGGCGGTCAGCGGCATCTCCGACGCCGTGGAGCTCTCGTTGGGTGGGAGCCACACCTGTGCCCGTCGCTCGACCGGAGCCGTCGCCTGCTGGGGCAACGGCGGCAACGGCGAGCTGGGCAACGGCTCCACGGCGAGCTCCAACGTCGCGGTCGTTGTCACCGGCATCAGCAACGCCGTCGATGTCGGCCTCGGGGACTGGTACAGCTGCGCCGTCCTGGCGGACGGCACCGCACGGTGCTGGGGCTACAACGGCGAGGGTGAGCTCGGCGACGGCACGACGACGAGCGCCAGCACGCCCGTCCCGGTGGACGGCCTCACCGGGGCGACGAAGATCACCGGCGGAGTGCGTCACACGTGCGCCGCCGTCGCCACCGGCGTCCGGTGCTGGGGCGTCAACGGAAACGGCGAGCTCGGCGACGGGACGACGACCGCGTCGTCGTCCCCGGTCACGGTCCTGGTGGTCGGCGCGGTCGCCGACCTCGACGCCGGGCTCTCCCACACCTGTGCCATCACCTCCGGCGACGTCGTCAGGTGCTGGGGTGCGAACGGCAACGGCCAGCTCGGCGACGGCACGACGACGAGCTCGTCCACGCCGGTCGGCGTGACCGGGCTCAGCTGAGCGTCGAACCGCCCGGCTCGGAGCGCTCCGGGTCGACGGCCGGTCGTGCGGCGCCTCAGGCGTCCTTCGGCCGGTTGGTCCAGCCCCGGCCGTGCGCGGTCCGGTACCAACCGCCCGCCGCGTACGTGCCGCCGTCGCAGTGCACGGTCGTCCCCGTGACGAAGGCCGACAGCTCCGAGGCCAGGAACACCGCCACGCCAGCCGCGTCCTGCGGTTCGCCGAGACGACCCAGCGGGACCCAGGCCGGGATCCGTGCGACGTCGTCCTCGCTGAGCCATCGCTCGTACGGCAGCTGCTGGGAACGGGTGACGTCGGGTGCGATGTCGTTGACGCGGATGCCGTGCTCGGAAACCTGGAGGGCGAGGCTCTTGGAGAACTGCGTGACCGCGGCCTTGAACGCCGCGTACACGGGGTGACCCGGGATGCCACGGAACGCCTCGACCGTGGTCAGGTTGATGATGCTCGGTCCGGGCCGGGTGCCCGCGGCCACCTCGGGGCCGCCGGCGCGGATCAGGTGGGGGAGCGCAGCCCGGGTGACCCGCAGCACGTTGCCCAGGTTGATCTCGTAGAGCTCGGCGATCTGGTCGTCGGTGACGTCCTGGAACGGCGTGACCGGATGCAGGTAGTGGCCGACGCCGTTGACCAGCACGTCCAACCCGCCCAGGCGATCGGCCGCCGTGGCCACCCCCTCGGCCGCCTGATCGCCATCGGTGACGTCGACCTCCCAGGCGCTCGCAGCGCCGCCCGCCGCGACCACGTCGGACGCGGTCCGCTCGGCGGCCTCGCCGTCGACGTCCGCCACCACGACCGACGCGCCGTGGGCACCGAAGGCCAGGCAGATGCCGCGCCCGATGCCGTGGCCCCCGCCGGTCACGAGCGCCCGGCGGCCCGTGAGCAGCGGCCCGGGTCCCGAGGCGCTCCCGTGCTGCATGCGGGGACGGTACCGCCCTGATCGGATCGGACCGGGCCGCAGGAGGTCGACCCAGCCGCCCCGGACCGATCGGCCCATGGTCAGGAAGGGGGGTGGTGGGCGCACCATCGATCCATGGCACCCACCGCCCCTGGGAACGGACCGACCTACTGGCCGCTCGACGTGGAGCTCGACGTCGGCTCCGCCAGCCGTGACGAGATCGTCCTCGCCCTCGTCGCCGTCGGCTGCGGCCGGACGGCCGCCGAGACGCTGGCCGCCAGCCTCAAGCCCGCCGGGTCGTCGATCGGTCGGCCGTCGCCGCTGGGCGGCCGCTGCCGGGTGCCCGGTTCGACGAGGTGTCGACCGGACCGCTGATCCGATCGGGGCCACGGCTCGGTCCTGGACGATCGGGCAGCCGATGGAGAGTCGGGACGGCGAGATTTGAACTCGCGGCCCCCGGCTCCCAAAGCCGGTGCGCTACCAGGCTGCGCCACGTCCCGTGCGGGCGACACTACCCGGAGGCTGCCCACACCGACGACGGCGGCGTCCGGCGATGGGGAGACCCGTCGGTGGCGGGAGTAGGCTCTCGCCCCTGTGAAAGCCACGCTCGAACCCGTTTCCGACACTCCCGACCTGGAGCCCAAGGTCAAGCTCACCGTCCAGGTGGAGGAGGCCGAGCTCGAGCCGGCCATCGCCGCGGCCTGGAAGGAGATCGCCAAGGAGGTGCGGATCCCCGGGTTCCGTCCCGGCAAGGCTCCCCGGGCGCTGATGGAGAAGCAGATCGGGGTCGGCTACGCCCGCTCCGAGGCGCTGCGCACCGCGATCCCCGAGTTCTACAGCGAGGCCGTCATCGAGAACGACGTCGACGTCATCGCGCAGCCCGAGCTGGACATCGCCGAGGGCGAGGAGTCCGGCGACGTCACGTTCACCGCGGTCGTCGGCGTCCGGCCCACGATCCAGGTGGCCGGCTACAACGGCCTGCGCATCGAGGTGCCCAGCCCCGAGGTGCCCGACGACGAGGTCGACGCCCAGATCGACCGCCTGCGCACGCAGTACGGCGAGCTCACCGCGGTGGAGCGTGCCGCGGGCGAGGGCGACTACGTCACGATCGACATCTCGGGCACCCAGGACGGCGAGGAGGTCGACGGCCTCACCGCTGACGACTACCTCTACGCCGTCGGCTCCGGGATGATCGCCTCCGAGTTCGACGAGCACCTCGTCGGCGCCTCCGCCGGCGACGTGCTGGAGTTCTCGGCCGAGCACCCCGACCCCGACGAGGACGACGTCGACTTCAAGCTCACCGTCAAGGAGGTCAAGGAGCGCGTCCTGCCCGAGCTGACCGACGAGTGGGTCGCCGAGGCCACCGAGTTCGAGACGGTCGAGGAGCTGGTCGCCGACGTGCGCGGCCGCCTGGCCGAGGGCCGGGAGAACCAGACCCGGGGCGCCGTGCGCGCCCGCGCCGTCACCGAGCTGGCCAAGCTGGTCGACGAGGAGATCCCCGAGGCGCTCGTCTCGGCAGAGATGCAGGGCCAGCTGCAGAACGTGATCATGCGGCTGCAGCAGCAGGGCATCGGCCTGGACGACTACCTGCGCGTGATGGGCCAGGAGCCCGACGAGTTCATGGCCGGCCTCAAGGAGAGCGCCGTCGAGGGCGTGAAGGCGGACCTGGCCCTGCGGGCCGTCGTCGCCGCCGAGGGCCTGGTGGCGGACGACGCCGAGGTCGACCACGCGATCGAGGACATGATCGGTGACGCCGACATCACCCTCGAGGACGCCAAGGAGCAGCTGCGCTCCGGCGGCCAGCTCTCGGGGCTCAAGGCCGACCTGGCCGCGCAGAAGGCGATCGACTGGCTGGTCGAACACGCCGAGGTGGTGGATCCTGATGGCAAGCCCATCGACGAGCGGTTCCTCGAGCCGCCCGAGCACACCCACGATCACGACCACGACCACGACCACGATCACGACTGATCGGACGGCCCCCGGGATACGGTGGGCCACCCACCAGAGCGACCGCCGGCCCCGAAGGGGCGCCGGTCGGTCCACCAGCCACATCGACCAGGAGCGAGCCGAGTGCCCCCCATCCAGCCGCAGAGCTACCTCGTCCCCAACGTCATCGAGCAGACGAGCCGCGGCGAGCGCTACTCGGACCTCTACTCGCGGCTGCTCCGCGAGAACATCATCTTCCTGGGCACGCCGATCGACGACGCCGTCGCCAACCTGATCTGCGCCCAGCTGCTGTTCCTCGAGTCGGAGAACCCCGACAAGGACATCAGCATCTACATCAACTCGCCGGGCGGCGACATCAACGCCCTCATGGCGATCTACGACACCATGCAGTACATCCGGCCCGAGATCGCCACCCTGTGCTTCGGCCAGGCCGCGTCCGCCGCCGCCGTGCTGCTCGCCGCCGGCACCCCCGGCAAGCGCCTGGCGCTCCCCAACGCGCGGGTCCTGATCCACCAGCCGTACGCGCAGTCCGGCTACGCCCAGGTGTCGGACCTGGAGATCGCCGCCAACGAGATCATCCGGCTCAAGGAGACCCTCGAGCACGTGCTGAGCCGCCACACCGGCCAGTCGGTCGAGAAGATCTCCAAGGACACCGACCGCGACTACGTCATGACCGCGGCCGAGGCCAAGGAGTACGGGATCATCGACGAGGTGATCGAGGCCCGCGACGTGGTGGACAACAGCGGGCCCATCGCGGCGATCCGCTGACGGATCGTGCACAATGGTCCACCACGCCGGGACCCCCTCGGCATGGTGCGCCCCACTCACCCGGTGTGCCACACCATCCAGCCGACCCTGAAGGAGCCCGGTGGCGAAGTTCGGTGACGGAGGAGAGCTCCTCAAGTGCTCGTTCTGCGGCAAGTCGCAGAAGCAGGTCAAGAAGCTCATCGCGGGCCCGGGGGTCTACATCTGCGACGAGTGCATCGACCTGTGCAACGAGATCATCGAGGAGGAGCTCGCCGAGACGGGTGAGCTGGTCCTCGACGAGCTCCCCAAGCCGGCCGAGATCTTCGAGTTCCTCGACGACTTCATCGTCGGTCAGGACCGCGCCAAGAAGATCCTCTCGGTCGCCGTCTACAACCACTACAAGCGGGTCCAGCACGGCGCCACGCGCTCCGGTCCCGACGAGGTGGAGCTCGCCAAGAGCAACATCATGCTCATCGGCCCCACCGGCTGCGGCAAGACGCTGCTCGCGCAGACGCTCGCCCGCATGCTCAACGTGCCGTTCGCGATCGCGGACGCCACGGCGCTCACCGAGGCCGGCTACGTGGGCGAGGACGTCGAGAACATCCTCCTCAAGCTGATCCAGGCCGCCGACTTCGACGTGAAGAAGGCCGAGACCGGGATCATCTACATCGACGAGATCGACAAGGTCGCCCGGAAGTCCGAGAACCCGTCGATCACCCGCGACGTCTCCGGCGAGGGCGTGCAGCAGGCGCTGCTCAAGATCCTCGAGGGCACCACGGCGTCGGTGCCGCCGCAGGGCGGCCGCAAGCACCCGCACCAGGAGTTCATCCAGATCGACACCACGAACATCCTGTTCATCTGCGGCGGAGCGTTCGCCGGACTGGACAAGATCGTGGAGCAGCGGGTCGGCAAGAAGGGCATCGGCTTCGGCGCCGAGGTCCGTTCGGTCAACGAGCGGCGCGAGGGCGACCTGTTCGCCCAGGCGCTCCCCGAGGACCTGCTGAAGTTCGGTCTCATCCCCGAGTTCGTCGGCCGCCTCCCCGTCATGGGCGTGGTCGACAACCTCGACCGCGAGGCCCTGATCCAGATCCTCGTCGAGCCCAAGAACGCGCTGGTCAAGCAGTACCGCAAGTTCTTCGAGCTCGAAGAGGTGGAGCTGGAGTTCACCGACGAGGCGCTCGCCGCGGTCGCCGACCAGGCGCTCGCCCGCGGCACCGGCGCCCGCGGGCTCCGGGCCATCCTCGAGGAGGTGCTGCTCGGCGTCATGTACGAGCTGCCCTCCCGCACCGACGTCAGCAAGGTCGTCGTGGACGAGGACTCGGTGCTCGAGAAGGTGAACCCCACCCTCGTGCCCCGCTCCGGCAAGCCCCGCTCCAGCCGGCCGCGCCGCGCCGCCTCCTGAGCGCGCCGCGCTCGGCCGCTGCGCACCGCACCGCCGTCGCCATGGGCATCGTCGACTCCCTGGCCTGGCTCGACTCCCACCTGGACCACGAGTCCAGCTCGGTGGGCATCGCCGCGGGTCGGGTCGAGGGGCTCGACCTCGCCGCCATGTCCGAGCTGGTCGCGCTGCTCGGCGACCCGCAGGCCGAGGTGCCGACGATCCACGTCACCGGCACCAACGGCAAGGGCTCGGTCACCGCGATGGTCGTCGGCCTGCTCCAGGCGCACGGCCTGAGCGTCGGCAGCTACACCAGCCCGCACCTCGAGCGCATCAACGAGCGGCTGCGTCGCGACGGCGAGCCGATCGACGACGAGACGCTGTCGGAGGTGCTCGACGGGCTGCGGGCGATCGAGCCGCTGCTCGCCGCCCGGCCGAGCTGGTTCGAGCTGGTCACCGCCGCCGCGTTCCGGTGGTTCGCCGAGGCCCCGGTCGACGTCGCCGTCGTCGAGGTCGGCCTGCTGGGGCGCTACGACGCCACCAACGTCGTCGACGCACGGGTGGCGGTCGTGACCGGTGTGGGCGGCGACCACACGGACTTCCGCCCCGGCTGGGAGCTGGCCGTGGCGGGGGAGAAGGCCGGGATCATCGGTCCCGACTCCGCCGCCGTGCTCGGCCGGATGGAGCCCGAGCTCCGCGAGGTGTTCCGGGCCGAGGGCCCGGCATCGCTCGTGGCCGAGGACGTGGACTTCGAGGTGCTGTCGAGCAGCGTCGCGATCGGCGGCCGGCTGGTCGAGATCGGCGGCATCCACGAGCGCTACGACGACATCTTCCTGCCGCTGCACGGCGACGCGCAGGCCCACAACGCCGCCGTGGCGGTGGCCGCGGTCGAGAGCTTCTTCGACAGGGCGCTGGACCCCGACCTGGTGCGCGACGGGCTGGCCATGGTCCGCCTGGAGGGTCGCGTCGAGGTCGTCGCCCACCAGCCGCTCGTCATCCTGGACGGCGCCCACAACCCCGACGCCCTGCGCTCGCTCGGCGCCACGCTCGACGACGAGTTCTCCGCCATCGGTTCACGGACCGTCGTGTTCGGCCTGCTGGCCGGTCGGGACCCCGACGAGGCGGTGGCGGCGGTGGCGTCGCTGCGGCCCGACCTCGTGGTGTGCACCACGGCGGACCCGGACGACCGGGGCCTGCCCGCCGAGGTGCTCGCCGCCGCGTGCGAGCGGGCGGGCATCGCCAACGAGACGGTCGCCCTGCCCGGCGACGCGGTCCTGCGTGCGCTGTCGCACGCGCAGGAGGAGGACCTGGTGGTCGTCACCGGCAGCTTCCGGCTGATCGGCCCGGCGCGCGCCGCCGTCGCGGCCGCCCTGTCCTGATCCCGCGCTGTCCTGATCCCACCCTGTCCTGATCGGTTCTGTTGCGCGATCTACGGCAAAGAGGTCGTCGATCGCGCAACAGAACGGCGGGGAGGGTGCCCCGATCGGTTCAGGCGAGGCCGGGGAACCAGAGCTCGATCTCGCGGGCGGCCGACTCGGTGCCGTCGGAGCCGTGGACCAGGTTCTCGTTGGTCGTGGTGGCGAAGTCGCCGCGGATCGAGCCCGGCTGGGCGTCCTCGACCTTGGTCTTGCCGATCAGGGTCCGCATGAGGTGCCAGGTGCCGTCGTCGGGGCCCTCGACCACCATCGCCACCACCGGGCCGCGGGTGAGGAACGTCACGAGCTCGCCGAAGAACGGCTTGTCGGAGTGCTCGTCGTAGTGCGCCTCGGCGAGCGCCACCTCGGGGGTCCGCATGTCCATGGCCACGATCCGCAGGCCCTTGCGCTCGATGCGGGAGATGATCTCGCCGACCAGGCCCCGCTCCACGGCGTCGGGCTTGCACATGATGAAGGTCCTGGTCACGGTCGTGCTCCTGGTTCGTCGCTGCGGGGGGGCAGGGATCGAAGGGTAGGAGCGGCCGACCCCGGGGAGCGAACCCGGACCTGTGCGTCCGCTCGGCCGGCCCCGACCGCGTGGCTGAAGGGACCGACAGGGCGGGACAGGGGGCACTGGTCGGACGGTCCCCGAGTCGGTAGGGTCATTGCGGTTCTGTTGCGGCGCCGTCGTCGCTTCCACCGACCGTCCCCGGGTGCCGCCCACCCCGAGGATGCTCCCCCCGAGCGCGTGGCCGTCCGGTCGCACGCACCCGTCGACGCCCGAGTACTTTGAGGACGCTCCTATGGCACGGTTCAACTCGTCGTTCCTCGGCCGTGACATGGCGGTCGACCTGGGCACCGCCAACACCCTCGTCTACGTCCGTGGTGAGGGCATCGTGCTGTGCGAGCCGTCGGTCGTCGCGGTCCAGGTCAAGGACGGCCGTGCCGTGGCCGTCGGCACCGAGGCCAAGCGCATGATCGGCAAGACGCCGGCGCACATCCAGGCCATCCGGCCGCTGAAGGACGGCGTGATCTCGGACTTCGAGGTCTGCGAGACGATGCTCCGCTACTTCATCCAGCGGGTGCACAGCAGCCGGTTCTCCAAGCCCCGCATGATCATCTGCGTGCCCTCCGGCGTCACCGGCGTCGAGCAGCGCGCCGTGCAGGACGCCGCCGAGTTCGCCGGCGCCCGCAAGCCCGCCCGCATCATCGAGGAGCCCATGGCGGCGGCCATCGGCGCCGGGCTGCCCGTGCACGAGCCGACCGGCAACATGATCGTCGACATCGGCGGCGGCACGACCGAGGTGGCGATGATCTCCCTCGGCGGCGTCGTGACCAGCCAGTCGGTCCGCGTCGGCGGCGACGAGCTCGACGACGCGATCATCCAGTACATCAAGAAGGAGTACAGCCTCGCCCTCGGCGAGCGCACGGCCGAGGTCGTGAAGATGGAGCTCGGCTCCGCCTGGGAGCTCGAGCAGGAGCTGCAGGCCGAGATCCGCGGCCGCGACCTGGTCACCGGGCTCCCCAAGACGATCGTCACCTCCACCCACGAGATCCGCGAAGCGATCGAGGAGCCCGTCTCGTCCATCGTCGACGCCGTGAAGGTCACCCTCGACAAGACGCCGCCCGAGCTGGCCGCCGACGTCATGGAGCGCGGCATCGTGCTCGCCGGCGGCGGTGCGCTGCTCAAGGGCCTGCCCACGCGGCTCGCCCAGGAGACCGGCATGCCCATCCGCATCGCGCCGCGCCCGCTCGAGGCCGTGGCGCTGGGGTCCGGCATGGCGCTCGAGGAGTTCCCGGCGCTCGAACAGGCCGGGCTGTTCTCCTCCCACCGCGACTGAACCCCGTGCGGACCGTCGAGACACGACGACGTTCCCGGTACGTCCTGCTCGTCCTCAGCCTCCTGGCGGTGACCCTGATCACCCTGGACTCGCGGGGCGCCGGGGTCTTCGACGGGGTGCGCAACGCCGCGGGCGACGTGTTCTCGCCGGTGGGCGACGCCTTCGCCTGGGTCACGACGCCGGTGCGCAACGCCTGGGGCGGGGTGTCGGACTACGAGGACCTCGAGGCCGAGAACGAACGGCTGCGCGAGCGGGTCGCCGAGCTCGAGGCCGGCGAGGACAAGGCCGCCAACGCCAACGAGCAGCTCAAGCGGATCCAGGAGCAGCTGAACATCGACTTCGTCGGCGACGTGCCGCTGCAGGTCGCCCGCGTGGCGAACGGGCCGTACTCGAACTTCGACTCGTTCCGCATGGAGATCGACAAGGGCTCCGACGCCGGCCTCGCGGTGGGGATGCCGGTCGTGGCCAAGGGCGGCAAGAAGGGTGGCGGACTCGTCGGTCGCCTCGAGCGGGTCAGCCGCACCCGGAGCGTGGTCCAGCTGGCCACGGATCCCGACTTCGGCATCGGCATCCGCCTGGCCAGCACGCAGGACGTGGGCTTCGGCCACGGCGGCGGTGACTCGAACCGGTTCGTCGTCGACAAGGGCATCGAGATCGGCGACCCCATCCAGCCGGGCGAGGTCGTGCTGACGAGCGGGCTCGAGAACTCGGTCATGCCGCCCGACATCCCGATCGGCCTCGTCGACAAGGCGACGCCGAACGGCAGCAGCGGCCTGCAGGTGCTGCTCGTGGACTACTCGGTCGACTTCTCGCAGCTCGACGTCGTCCAGGTCATGAAGTGGACGCCGCCACGGTGAGCGCGCGGTGATCGAGGGGAGCTCGATCATCCGGTGGGTCCTGGTCGTGTCGGTGGCGCTCGTGCTGCAGGTCGGCCTGGCCACGCAGATCCGCGTCGCCGACGTGCACCCCGACCTGCTGCTGCTCGTCGCCGTCTGCGCGGGCCTCGTCGCCGGTCCCGGGACCGGCGCCGGCGTCGGCTTCGCCTGCGGGCTGCTGTTCGACCTGTTCCTGCCGGGACGCTTCGGCGTCACGGCGCTCGCCTATCTGCTCGTCGGCTACGGCTCGGGGGTGGCGGGCGAGGCGGTCGCCCGCCCGAACCGCTGGATCTCGGTGGGGATGGTCGCCCTGGCCAGCGTCGCCGGGACGCTCCTCTACGCCGCGATCGGCCAGTTGCTGGGACAGTCCTCACTGTCCGATCCCAACCTGGCGGCCATCGTCGGTATCGTCGCGGCGTTCAACGCGCTGCTCGCGGTGCCCGCCCTTGCGGTCTGCCGCTGGGCGGACCCGGAGGACGTGCGCCTCCGGGTGCGCTGACCCAGACGTCCCGCCAGCCGCCAGACCCCGCTCCACCGCCGATGCCGCCGTCCTCCCGCTCCCGGTCCCTCCATGGACACTGACTCCCGCCAGGTCCGGCTCAGCGCGCTCGGCATCGTGGCGGTGTCGCTGTTCCTGGCGCTGTTCGTCCGGCTGTGGTTCCTGCAGGGCATCGACCGCCAGAAGTTCGAGGTGGCCTCCGCGTCGAACCGGCTCCGCGTGATCCACGAGGAGGGCCCCCGGGGCCGGATCCTCGACCGCAACGGCAAGGTCATCGTCGACAACCGGACCTCGCGGGTCGTCGCCCTCGACCGCGAGCCGCTCCGCAAGATGGACGCCGACGAGCGGACGCAGCACTTCGAGGAGCTCGCGCAGACCCTCACCGACCTCGGCCGCCCGACCAAGGTCGAGCTGATCCAGAAGCGCTACGACGACCAGCGCTACGCACCCCAGGAGTACGTGCCGATCGCCCCCGACGTCACCGAGGAGGTCGAGATCTACCTCTCCGAGCGGGCCGAGCGCTTCCCGGGGGTGGTCGTCGAGACCAGGTCGGTGCGGTCCTACCCCTACGGCTCGCTGGCCGGCCAGCTGCTCGGCTACGTGGGGGAGACCAACGAGAAGGAGCTGGCGGCCAAGGGCGGGACGCTGCCCGCCGGCGCCACGACCACCGAGCCGCCCTCGTCGACCACGACGATCCCCGGCGTGCCGGCCAAGCCGTACCAACCCGGCGACCTGATCGGGAAGTCGGGCGTCGAGCAGTCCTACGAGGACTACCTCCGGGCCGTGCCCGGCAGCCGCACGATCGAGGTCAACGCCAAGGGCGACCTCATCGACGTGGTGAAGCGCGAGGCGCCCGAGCGCGGCGACGACGTGTGGTTGAGCATCGACATCGACCTCCAGGCGCAGGCGGAGCGGCTCCTCGCGGCCAAGATCGACTCGCTCCGGGGTCGGAGCGACCACTCGACCGGGGCCAAGCTCAACGTGCCGCAGGGGTCGGTCGTCATCCAGGAGCCCGGCACCGGGCAGATCCTCGCCATGGCGAGCTACCCGCCGTTCGACCCGTCGAAGACGGTGAACGGGATCCCGAAGGACCTCTGGGACCAGCTGAACGACCCGGCCAACGGCCGCCCGCTCTACAACTGGGCGCTCCAGGGGGCCTACGCCCCGGGGTCCACGTTCAAGCCCTTCACCGCCTACGCCGCCATGTCGAGCGGACTGCTGCCCACCGGCAACGAGAGCTACGTCGACAACGGCGTCTACAAGCTCAAGTCGTGCAAGGGCACGAAGTGCGAGTACCAGAACGCGGGCCGCAGCGCGCACGGGCGGGTCAACATCCCGCGGTCGCTGACCGTCAGCTCGGACGTCTTCTACTACTGGA
Source organism: Actinomycetes bacterium (assembly GCA_023450775.1). GTDB lineage: Bacteria > Actinomycetota > Acidimicrobiia > Acidimicrobiales > Microtrichaceae > Dermatobacter. Next base: position 15,883 of record JAEXGP010000194.1, read on the forward strand.
TCGGCGAGCAGTTCTGGGTCGGCCGCGACAACTTCGGCATCACCCCCATCCAGGACTCGGCCAAGGCGTTCGGCCTCGGCGACCGGACCGGCATCAAGCTCCTCGGCGAGAACTCCGGTCGCCTGCCGACGCCGCAGGCCCGCAAGGAGGCCTTCGAGGCCAACCCCGGGGCCTTCGCGACCGGCGACTGGTACACCGGCGACAACATCATCACGGCGATCGGGCAGGGCGACGTGCTGGTCACCCCGCTGCAGCTGGTCGACGCCTACGCCACGCTCGCCAACGGCGGGACGCGCTACCGGCCACAGGTGGTCTCGAAGGTGACGCGCAGCAAGGACCCCTCCCTGCCGCCGGGACAGGCGGGCAACTACGACGTCGTGACCGAGGTCGAGCCCGAGGCGCTGGGCAAGGTGGACATGACCCCCCAGCAGTACAACCAGATCGTGAGCGGCCTCGTCGGCGTCACCCAGAGCGGCGAGGGCACCGCGTCGTCGTCGTGGCGGGCGAGCCCCACCGCCTGGCCGATGGCGGGCAAGACCGGCACGGCCCAGGTCAAGGGCAAGGCCGACACCGCCCTGTTCGCCGGCTGGGGACCGGTCCTGGCCAACGGCGGCCCGCAGTACGCGATCAGCGTGATCATCCCCGAGGCCGGCTTCGGCGGCGATGTGGCCGCGCCCCTGGCGTTCCGCATCCTGCAGCCCGCCAGCACCGGCGAGCTCGTGCCCGCCTGCACCGTGGCGAACCAGGCCGACTGCGACCTGGCCAACCTGGCCGCCGGCAACGCCAGCCAGCGCGACGTCGGCTCCGGAGGCCCGGGATGACGGGGGAGCGGTCATGACCAGGACGTTCACCGGCTCGGAGCGCTTCCGCCCGCGCGACCTGTCCGCTCCGTGGCGCCACATCGACGTCGCCCTCACCGTGGTGGTGGGCCTCATCGTCGTCATGGGGACGGCGATGGTCTACAGCGCCACCCGCAACATGACGGGCGGCTCCGGCTACATGCTGCGCCAGGGCCTGTTCATCGTCCTCGGCGTGGGCCTGATGGCCGGGCTGGCACTGATCGACTACCGCCGGATCGCGGACTGGTGGCAGGTGATCTACGGCGTGTCGCTCGTGGCGATGGCCGGCATCTTCACGCCGCTCGGCGCCGTGGTGAACGGCACCAAGGGTTGGTACCGGTTCGGGCCGTTCTCGCTGCAGCCGGCGGAGTTCGCCAAGCTCGGCGTGATCATCGCCGTCGCGGCCTACCTGGGGCACTCCGAGAAGGTCGACCTGCGGCGCCTCGCCGTGGCGCTCGGGCTGTTCGCCGTGCCGACCGGCATGACGCTGCTGCAGCCCGACCTGGGCTCGGCGCTGGTCTTCATCGTGATCGCGCTCGGGATGCTGGTCGTGGCCGGCGTGCAGATGCGCCACCTGCTCGTGCTGGTCGTGCTCGGCCTGGTCGCCGTGTTCGGCATCCTCAACTCGGGCACGCTCGACCAGTACCAGAAGGACCGCCTGACGTCGTTCGTCACGCCGAACGGCCAGTCCTACAACGTGGAGCAGGCCCAGCAGGCGATCGGCTCGGGCGGCCTGACCGGCTACGGCTTCACGAAGGGCCCCCAGACCCGGGGCGGGTACGTGCCCGAGCAGGAGACCGACTTCATCTTCACGGTCGCCGGCGAGGAGCTGGGCTTCGTCGGCGCCGGTGCCCTGGTGATCCTGCTGGGGCTGCTCGTGTGGCGGATCTGGCGCAACGCCCAGCTGGCCGCGGACCCCCTGGGCACGCTGATCTGCGTGGGCATCATGTCCATGTTCCTGTTCCACATCTTCGAGAACATCGGGATGACGCTCGGGATCATGCCGGTGACCGGCATCCCGCTGCCGTTCGTGTCCTACGGCGGATCGTCGCTCATGACGTCCTTCGCCGCCGTCGGGCTGGTCCAGTCGGTGCACATGCACCGCTACGCATAGGCAGCTGCACCTTCGGTGTGACGGCCTTCGGCCGTCAACTGTGTCGCCTTCGGCGACGCTCATCGTTGGTTCCGGTGGGTCCAGGCCTCGCTGCGCTCGGCGGACCCCACCGGGCCTGCGGCGCGGCACGCTCGGGTGGTCGGGGCCTCCGCCAGGCTCGGCGGACCCACCGGGCCTGCGGCCCGCTCGTTCGGGCGGTCTTCGGCCGGTTCCGTGCCCGATGGTCACCGTCGGTACACTTCACGGACCATGTCCGTCCACCAGGCCGCCGCCCGCGAGGCGTCCCCAGGTCCGGGCGGCTCCGTCTGGGACCGCCTGGAGCCGCTGCTGCACCGGGTCCAGAAGCCGGCCCGCTACATCGGCTGCGAGG
>JAEXGP010000230.1 GCA_023450775.1 Actinomycetes bacterium
CGGGCTGCGGGTCGTTGCGACGGGGGTCGGCGGCGTGCCGGGCGTCGTGGTCGACCGATCGACGGGCCGTCTGCTGCACGAACCCGACGACGCCGAGCTCGCGGCGGCAATCACCGACGCGTTCGACCATCGCGAGCAGTGGGGCGAGGCGGCGCGACGCCACGCCCTGGACCGGTTCACGATGGACGTCGTGGGCCGGCGCTGGGACGAGCTGCTCCGTACGGTGCTGGCCGAGTCGCGTCAGCGGAGGACCTCCGCGTAGGTCGACTCGATCGCGTCGACCGCCCGCTGCGCACCGAAGCGGTCGGCGCTGCTCATCGCCGCCTCGCCCATCCTCGTGCGGGCGACCGGATCGTCGACCAGTTCGAGGAGTGCCCGGGCGAGCGCACCGCCGTCGCCTGCCGGCACGAGTCGTCCGTCGACGCCGTCGGTCACCGCTTCGCGCAGGCCACCCACGTCGGTCGCGACGACCGGCAGGCCGAGGGCCTTCGCCTCCATGACCGCGACGGGCAATCCCTCGTGGTCGGAGCTGAGGCAGAACAGGTCGAACACGCTCATCACGCGGTGGACGTCTGCCCGGAACCCGAGGAACCGGAAGCGGTCGCCGAGGCCGAGCTCGTCGTGGAGGCGAGCGAGCTCGTGTTCGAGCGGGCCCTGCCCGGCGGCGACGAACCGCACGTCGGGTCGAGCCGCAGTGACCTCCGCCGCGGTCCGGAGCAGCAGCGGGTAGTTCTTCTGCGCCCGCAGGTTGGCCACCGTCCCGACGACGACGATGTCGTCCGCGATGTCGAGCTCCCGTCGGACCTCGACGCGATCCGACCGGTGCGCCGCGACCGCGGGCACGTCGATCCCGTGGGTCAGCGTGCGCACGCGTCGACGGAGCCGGGGTGTGACGCTCGAGCGGCAGTCGTCGGAGACCGCGAGCGTGCGGTGGTCGAGCCCGTAGGTCGCCCGGTTGGCGAGACGGGTCGGCGTGGCGTACCGGTCCCACCGGTTGTGCTCCGTGTAGACGATCCGGACGCGGGGCGCACCGATCCGCAGCACCGGACGGACCTCCGCCGCCACCGACGGAGAGTGCACGTGGACCACGTCGATCCCTTCCTGCCGGACAAGCGACAGGACCTGCAGCGGCCACGCCGGCCCGGGCCCGAGCCGATGCACGGGCACGTCGAGCTGTTCGAGCTCCGCGACCACCGAGTGGGGCCGGTCGACGAGGTAGGCCGCGCAGTAGTCGAAGCGGTCACGGTCGCCCAGGCGGGCGTGGGTGACGAGCAGTCGCTCCATCCCACCCTGCCCGAGCCCCTTCGACAGCCAGAGGACCCTGGTCCGTCGGTCAGACGCCACGGAGCACCTCGTCGAGCGCGGTCAGGACGCGATCGAGATCGCCGTCGGTGAGGCCGGACCCGCTCGGGAGGCACACACCTCGCTCGAAGATCTCGTCGGCGACGCCTCCACCCACGATCGGGACGTCGGCGAACACCGGCTGGCGGTGCATGGGCTTCCACGCAGGGCGGGCCTCGATGTCCTGGGCATCCAGGTGCCCACACACATCGGCAGGGCGGACGTCGGTCCGAGCCGGATCCAGGGTCATTACCGTGAGCCAGCCGTTGGTCCGGCCGCGGTCGTCCCAGGGCATGAAGTCGACGCCCGGCACGGCACCGAGCTCGTCTCGGTACCGGCCGTTGATGTCGTGCCGCCGGTCGACCATCTCGGGCAGCCGCGCCAACTGCGCCCGTCCTACCCCTGCGAGCAGGTTCGACAGGCGATAGTTGAAGCCGATCTCCGTGTGCTCGTAGTGCCCGACCGGCTGGCGGGCCTGCGACGCCAGGTAGCGGGCTCGCTCAATGTCCTCGGCCGGCCCTACGAGCACGCCGCCGCCGCCGGTCGTCATGATCTTGTTGCCGTTGAACGAGTAGACGCCGTAGCGGCCCCACGTGCCGGCGGCGCGCTTCCGCCACGTCGCGCCGATCGCCTCGGCGGCGTCCTCGATCACCGTCACCCCGTACCGCTCGCACACCTCGACGATGCGATCGAGCTGAGCGCACTGGCCGTAGAGATCGACGACGATCACCGCCGATGGCGGCCGGCCCTCCCTCGCCGCGAGCTCGAGCTCGGCGGCGAGCAGGTCGGGATCCATGTTCCAGGTCTCGCGCTCCGAGTCGATCAGGCGCAGCGTGGCCCCCGTGTAGGTCACGGCGTTGGCGGGGGCCGAGAAGGTGAGGGTCGACACCCAGACCTCGTCGCCGGCGCCGACACCTGCGAGCAGGAGCGCCAGGTGCAGCCCGGCCGTGCCGCTGCTCAGCGCTGCGGCCGCCTCGGCCCCCGTCGCCGCGCAGATCTCGGCCTCGAAGCCGTCGACCTCCGGACCGAGCGGCGTGATCCACCCGGAGTCGAACGCGCGCAGGAGCGCCTCACGCTCTGCGGCCCCGACGTGAGGAGGCGAGAGATGGATGCGCCCCACCCGGTGGACGCTACCGAACGCGGTTCAGGGAAGCGATGGGCCGAGGTGCCCATCCCGGTACGATCGACACGTGGTTCGGAACGGTCCGTACCGGGGCAAGCGGGCGTTCGACCTCCTGGTCCTGCTGCTCGTCGCGGTCCCGGCGCTGCTCGTCGGGGCCGTGTGCGCCGCCACGGTCGCGCTGACCTCACGAGGGCCCGTGTTCTTCCGCCAGGAGCGGGTGGGCATGGACGGGCACACCTTCCGGGTGTGGAAGTTCCGCACGATGGTCGCGGGCGACAACCCGATCTTCCCCGACGACAGCCGCATCACCTCGGCGGGACGGGTGCTGCGGCGCCTGTCGCTCGACGAGCTCCCCCAGCTCATCAACGTGGCCGTCGGCGACATGAGCGTCGTGGGTCCGCGACCCACGCTCGCCTACCAGGTGGAGCGGTACGACGAGCACCAACGACGCCGGCTGGAGGTGCGGCCCGGCCTCACGGGTTGGGCGCAGGTCAACGGGCGCAACTCACTCGCATGGGCGGACCGCATCGACCTGGACGTCGAGTACGTCGGGCGTCAGTCACCGGCGTTCGACCTCCGCATCATCTCCAGGACGATGACCACCATGCTGAGCGGCGAGGGCGTGGAGGGCCATCCGACCGACGACCCGCTGGCCGCCCCGCCGGAATGACGGTGCAGGATCTCGTCATCGTCGGCGCCGGCGGCCACGGCCGGGAGCTGTTCGCGACCCTCGCGGCGGCCAACGCCGAGGCACCGCTGTTCCGCGTCCTCGGCTTCGTCGACGACCGCGACGACCTCCCGGAGCGGGTGCAGGCGCTCGGCGCGGAGCGGCTCGGCGACGTCGCATGGTTGGAGGCCAACCCGTCGCTCTACGCGCTCGGGATCGGGACATCGGACGTCCGAAGGACGCTGGTGAACCGGCTGGACGCGGCGGACTGCCGGCCGGCGACGGTGATCCACCCGGGCGCGGAGATCGGGCCGGAGGTCGAGCTCGGGCCCGGGGTGGTCGTCTACGCCCGCTCCGTGATCACGACGAACGTGCGCATCGGCGCCCACACCCACCTCAACGTCGGGTGCACTGTCCAGCACGACTCGACCGTCGGCGACTTCGTCCAGATCAGTCCCGGAGTGCTCGTCAACGGCGACTGCACGATCGGCGACGGCGTGTTCCTGGGGACCGGGGCGATCGTCACACGCGGCTGCTCGGTCGGCGCCGGGGCCCGTGTGGGAGCCGGCGCCGTCGTGCTCGAGGACGTCGGACCCGGCACGACGGTGGTCGGCACGCCCGCTCGACCGGTCGGCTGACCGTCCCGAGGCACGAGAGGCCGGATCAGAACAGCTCGACGTCACCCAGCGCGAGCGACAGGTCCTCCAGCGCCGGCACCCACGGATCGACGAGCGGCCGCCACGTGAGCACCGGGCCGACCGACGGTGCGGGCAGGAAGCCGGCGGCGCCGCCGACCCCGGTCCGGATCGCGTAGTCGGCACCGGTCGCCCGCAGCACGTACCCGACCGCTCCGCGGGCCGAGGCCCCGGTCGGGGCGATCACCTCGACGATCGCGGCCTCGAGCGCGGCACCACGTCGGCGCAGGCGGAAGATCACCACCCCGTCGTCGAGTCGGTCGCCGATCGGCACCACGCGGTACCGGAGGGGTGCGAAGGAGTACCGCCAGGCGAGGTACCCGGGTGAGCGGTCGGTGGCGATCCCCGATGGCTGCGCCGCCCGCTCGAGGAGCCGGGCGACCGACGTCTCGTTGCTCAGGCATCCGGCGGCCTCCATCCCGACGTCGGTCGGCGTGCTCCACTTCTCGGCCGCGGCTCGTGCCCCGAGCACCTTCGCCGCGCTCATCGACGAACGGAGTCGGACCGCCACCGGCACCCGTCCGATCTGCTGCCAGCCCATCTTGAGGTAGCCGGGCCGGCTCTTGTCGTTGGGGGTGTTGAACACCAGGTCGATGCCCTGGTGCTCCAGGTCCGGGAGCGCGCCCGTGGTGAGTCGCGTGAAGATCCCGCGGCCCTGCCAGTCGGGATGGGTCGCGGTGTCGACCGCGCGGACGGCCCGTCGTGTTCCGCCGTTCGGCAACCGGAAGTCCCAACGGAGGAACACGCGGAGGCCCACCAGCTCTCCGTCCGGCGCGACCGCGACCCAGGCCGGCGAGCGACCGAACGGGTTCTGGTCGTGCTTCCACGCGAAGAAGTCCTCGTTCGGGTCGTCCGCGCGCCACCCGAGCGACGCCCGGCAGAGATGGATGATCGCCGGCCGGTCCGCAGCGGTCGCGGCGCGGAGGGTCAGGTCGTCAGGTCCTGCGTCGGTTCGCCCCACCTCGCCAACCTAGCGACGCTCGTCGCCGTCACCGACGGCGGCGTGACCGGCGGTCGCCGCGAGGACCAGACCGACAGCCACGAGCCCGACCAGCCCCATGGTCCAGGCGACGGGAGCGGTGCGGTGGACCGTGGCGCGCACCACGACGGCGAGTCCGAGCTGCGCGACCGCCACGATTCCGAGATCCCGTCCCGTGAGCGTGCGACGACCGAAACCGAGTTGGGCCGGCGCGAGCACCACTGCGCCCAGGGCACACACCGACGACAGCGGTCCGACGCGCCCGGCCGCGCCGAGGACGGCCGCCACGGCCCCGGCGACGCACACCGCCGCCCATCCGATCGGTCCGACCGTCGTCCGACGCGACCACCGGCCCAGCGCACACGGCACGAGCACGCCGAGGACCACGACCGCCGGTTCGGTGTCGGGCACGGCCGACCAGATCGCCACCATGCTGACGACCGCGAAGGGCAGGACGGCGGGACCCAGCGGGTGCGATCGCCGAGGTGCGGCGGTCGGGACGGCCACGGCGTCGAGCACGGCGAGCACGACGCCGACGCCCAGCGCCGCGCACCCCAGCAGCAGGTGGTACCGCTCGACCACGACCGAGAGTGAACCACGCGCCGATACGCTCGCCGCCATGAAGATCGTGGTCACCGGCGGCGCCGGGTTCATCGGGGCGAACCTCTGTCGCACCCTGCTCTCGACCGAGGGCATCACCGAGGTGACGGTGGTCGACGACCTGTCCACGGGCTTCGAGGCGAACCTCGACGGCGTCGACGTGGACCTCCACAAGGCCACGATCCTGGACCCGGATGCGTTGGACGACGCCTTCGCAGGAGCCCACTCGGTGGTCCACCTGGGCGCCCGCGGCTCGGTTCCCCGGTCGTTGGCGGACCCCTGGGCTTCGCACGAGGCGAACGCCTCCGGGACCACGCAGGTGCTGGAGGCCGCCCGACGGGCCGGCGACGTGCACGTGGTGGTGGCGTCGTCCTCGTCCGTGTACGGCGCCAACAAGGAGCTCCCCAAGCGGGAGTCGATGGCGACGCGACCGCTCAGTCCGTACGCCGCGTCCAAGCTGGCGACCGAGTCGTACACGCTCGCCTGGCAGCACGCGTACGGCATGCCCACGTTGGCGTTCCGCTTCTTCAACGTGTTCGGTCCGATGCAGGCCGCCGGCCACGTGTACGCCGCGGTGGTTCCCGTGTTCGTGTCCGCCGCGCTCGACGGACGTCCGCTCCCCGTCCACGGCGACGGCACCCAGTCACGGGACTTCACGTACGTCGGGACCGTCTGCGAGGTCCTGACCAGAGCGGCCGTCGACCGGGTCAGCGCGCCGGAGCCCGTCAACCTCGCCTTCGGGACGCGCACCAGCCTCCTCGAGGTCATCGCGATCCTGGAGGACATCCTGGGCCGCCCGCTCGAGCGCGAGCACTCCGAACCGCGCACCGGCGACGTGCCCCACACCCAGGCGGACAACACCCGACTCCAGGAGCTGTTCCCCGGAGTGACCCCCGTGGACCTCCGGGACGGCCTGGAGCGGACCGTGGACTGGTACCGCTCGACGCTGGGCTGA
>JAEXGP010000255.1 GCA_023450775.1 Actinomycetes bacterium
CTTCACGATGCCGAGCAGCCGCTCGTACTGGTCGTCGGTGTACAGCCCCTCGATCACCCGAGGCGGTGCCACCGGCCGCAGCGCGTCGTTCATCTGCTGCTCGTAGGTCCCCACGTGTCGCACCCCCCTGCCGGCACCGCTCGGTCGAGCGTCGCGCCGATCAGATAACAACGTTACAGACGCCAGTGTAACGGTGTTACGACTCCGTCCGGGCCAGCGTCCGCCGATCGCGGGTGCACCGATGTCACCCACGGCGAGACGGTCAGGGAGCAGACTGCTGCGGAGCTGGGAAGGCCACGGGAGCTCGGAGCCGCTGATGACCGCCGCAGACACCGGACCGGGTTCGACGCCGTCGATCGCAGAGCGTGCGCCCGATCGTGCGCCGGCCGTGCTCGGCACGCTGATCCTGGTCGCGGCGGTCGCCAACCTGCCCCTCGCGGTGGCCAACGTCGCGCTCCCCGACATCGGCAAGCACTTCGACGCCTCGCAGACCCAGCTCAACCTGGTCGCGGTCGGCTACTCGTTGGGTCTGGCGGCCACCGTCCTCTGGCTCGGCGCGCTGGGCGACCGCTACGGACGCAAGCAGATGCTCCTCGGCGGCGTGGTGCTCTCGCTCCCGGCGTGCCTGGTGGCGGCCTGGGCACCGTCGATCGAGGTGCTGATCGGCGCCCGGGTGCTGGGCGGCGTGGCCGCCGGCATGGCGTACCCGACGACGCTCGCGCTGATCACCGCGCTCTGGGCCGGCCAGGGTCGCACCAGGGCGATCGCGCTGTGGTCGGCGATCGGGGGCGCCGTGTCGGCCCTGGGACCGCTGCTGTCGGGCGTGTTCCTGGAGCGGTGGTGGTGGGGCTCGGTGTTCCTCGTGACCCTGCCGCTCATCGTCGTGGCGATCCCGGCGATCATGCGGGTCATCCCGGCGCACGTGAACGAGACCTCCGACGCGGTCGACAACATCGGTGGCGTCCTGTCGGTCGTGATGGTCGGGGCGATCATCGTCGCCATCAACTTCGTCGTGGTCCCGGACAAGAAGACCACCGCGTTGCTGGTCGGCGCGTTCGGACTGGTGCTGGTCGTGGCCTTCGTCCTTCGACAGCGGCGGGCGGCGAACCCGCTCTACGACCTGCACGTGGCGGCGCGACCGATCTTCTGGGTCGCCGCCGTGGCCGGCATCATCGTGTTCGGATCGCTCATGGGCGCCATGTTCGTGGGCCAGCAGTTCCTCCAGAACGTCCTCGGCTACTCGACGATCGACTCCGGTTTCGCCGTCCTGCCGGCGGCCGTGCTCATGGTCCTGTGCGCACCCCGGTCGGCCAAGCTCGTCGAATCGCAGGGCGCACGGTTCACGCTGCTGTTCGGCTACGTGTTCGTCCTGGCCGGCTTCGCCTTCATGCTCCTGGTGTGGAGCGAGACGTCCCCCTACTGGCACGTCGGGCTGGCCTACGCGCTCGTCGGCGCCGGCGTCGGCTTCGCCGGCACCCCGGCATCGCACTCGCTCACCGGCGCCGTCCCGGTGACGAGGGCCGGCATGGCATCGGGCACGGCGGACCTCCAGCGGGACCTGGGCGGCGCCATCATGCAGTCCATCCTCGGGGCGCTGCTCACCGCCGGCTACGCCTCGGCGTTCTCCACGCTGATCGCGGGCTCACCCGAGGCCGACCAGGTCAGCGCCAGCGTCCAGAGCCAGCTGACGAAGTCGTTCTCGAGCGCGGCGAACACGGCGTCGCAGTACCCGCAGTACTCCGAGCAGATCGTCGACGCCGCACGGCAGTCCTTCGTCGACGGCCAGGACTGGGCCTACGCGGCCGGCATCGTGGCCGTGCTGCTCGGCGCGGCGATCGTGGTCGTGTGGTTCCCGCGACGCGACCGCGAGCAGGCGCTGCTGGCCCAGTACGCCGCCGAGGGCGCCGGCACCGCGTCGACCGGCGGGGCGTGACCGTCAGGGACGGCCGAGCAGCTCGTCCCAGGGACCGCTGACCTCGTAGGTCACGCCGAGTGGGGCGTTCAGCAGTCCCACCGGCGCCCGCTGGGAGCTGAAGTACAGGCGCTGGCCGTCGGGGCTGAAGCACGGACCGGTGATCTCGGAGCCCTGCTGGCCGACCACCCGTGCCACGGCCACCGCCGTGTTGTCGGGCCGCAGCATGACGACCTCCATGTTCCCGCCGTCCTCGGCGACGAACACGTTGGACGACGCGTCGTCCACCCACAGGTTGTCGACGGCGTCCAGCGTGCCCTGGCCCTGCTCGGCGGCCTGGTAGTGGACCTCGACGCTCGACGTCGTCAGGTCGTAGCGCCAGATGCGACGGTCGCCCTTGGTGGTGAAGAGCACCTGGTCGCCCAGGACGTCGATGCCCTCTCCCCCGTCGAACTCGATCATGCCCGGCACCTGCTGGCGGCTCAGCACGTACGACGACGACACGTCGGGCACCTGCACCCAGGTGATCGGACCGGGGGCGGCGGCGCCGGTGGCGACCTCGAGCAGGCCGCTCGACAGGTCGCCGGGCTCGTCGGGGGTGAACCGGTAGAAGCCGCCGTCAGAGCGGTCCTCGGTGAGGTACACCCGGCCATCGGGCGCCACGGCCGCGGCCTCGTGGGCGAAGGCGCCCAACTGGTCGCGCTGGATCGCGCCGGTCCGCCCCGTGGGGTCGCACTCGTAGACGCGGCCCAGGTCGTACTCCTCGCACGTGAGCCACGTGCCCCACGGCGTGGCACCGCCCGCGCAGTTGAGCGTGGTGTCGTGGCAGATCGAGAACGCGTCGGTGATCGTGCCGTCGGGGGCGAAGCGGATGCTCGACACGCCGCCGGAACCCGGGATCTCGTGGTTGCTCACCAGGTACCAGCCGCCCGCGACCTCGTGGTCCACGAACGTGGCGGCGCCGTCGGGGAAGCCCCGGTAGGTGAAGCCCGTGTCGGCCACCGGCTCGGTCGCCCGTGCGATCACGCGGCTGGTGAAGCCCGGGAGCAGCACCAGTCCGTTGGCGTCCGCACCCGGCTCGGTGCCGGCAGGGCTGCAGGCGTCGAGCACCACCGCGCCGACCGCCATCATCCCCGCCGTGCCGGACCACCGCAGCACGGACCTGCGGCTGACCCGACCGGTCCTCGTCGACACATCACCCATTGCCCGCTCCCCTGTCGCCCGTGCCGCCCCCATCGACGGCCACGGTACCGCGGCCCCCGAACCGAGTTCAGTCCGCCGTTCGGAGCGGGGAATGGGTGTTCACCCGTACCCCTCAACAACCGGACGCGATCTGCCGATGGAGGGAGGTGTTCAAGCCGCGAACGAGCACCACGCCCGACCGGCTGGTCATGACCCTTCCCGACGACTTCCTGGTGCGGCGCTGCGTCGAGCACTGGGTGGTCGTGGGACCGACCGGGCTCTTCGTCATCGGGCGGTCCGACGGAGATCCGGCCGCCAGCGCGCAACGGGTCGTCGCGATCGCTCACCTGCTCCGCACCCGCCTGGCCGACGACCTGTCCTGGGTGCCGTTCGTCAGCGCCGTGATGGTGGCCGACGCCGATCGCCACGACCTGGCCTGCGCGGTCGTCGACATGGACGGACTCGGTCCGCTCCTGCGCAACGGCGGGCGCCAGATCGGTGACGGGGCGCTGCACCTGCTGCGCCACCACGTGCCGGGCGTCGTCCAGCAGATCGAGCTGGGCCGGGACGCCACGCTGCTTCGCTGACAGCGCCGGCTGCGGGTGCTCGGAACGCCGGTGGCATGCTGGCCCGCATGCCCGCACCGGACCCCGGAGCCCTCGACCGACCGCACCTGATCCCCTCCACCGACGGGCTGCGGATCGCCACCTACGACCTCGGCGGCGACGGCCCCGACCTGCTGCTCGTGCACGCCACCGGCTTCTGCGCCGGCGTCTGGGCGCCGGTCGCCGAGCGCCTCCGGGGCTTCCGCGTCACCGCCGTCGACGTCCGCGGCCACGGCCGCTCCGACGTCCCCGATCTGGACACCGCTCCCGGCATGTCGTGGTCGGGCACCGGCCAGGACGTCCTCGCAGCCGTCGACGCGCTCGGCCTCACCGACCCGGTCGCCGCAGGGCACTCGATGGGCGGCGCATCGCTGCTGATCGCCCAGCTCGCCCGGCCCGGCACGTTCCGCAAGGTGTGGGGGTTCGAGCCGATCGTCATGCCGCCCGAAGTGGCGTCCATGGACGGGCCCAACCCGTTGGCCGAGGGCGCGCGCCGGCGCCGGCCGTGGTTCCCCTCCGCACAGGCGGCGTTCGACAACTACGCGTCGAAGCCGCCGTTCTCCGCGCTCGACCCCGATGCGCTGCGGGCCTACGTCAGGTACGGGTTCCGCGAGGAGGACGACGGCTCGGTCACCCTGCGCTGCCGGCCCGAGGTGGAGGCGGCGACCTTCGACATGGGCCCGCAGCATCACACCTTCGAGCACCTCGCCGGCGTCGACGTGCCGGTCACGGTCGTCCGGGGACGCGAGGACGCCTTCAGCCCGGCGATGTTCGCCCCCAAGATCGCTGAGGCCCTCCCCGACGGGCGGCTCGAGGACCAGCCCGAGCTCGGCCACTTCGGACCGCTCGAGGACCCGGCGACGATCGCCGCGTCCATCACCTCCGCGCTCGCCTGAGCCCACCCACGCAGGGCTGAGCCGGTACCGGGCCGGGCCGAGCGCCTCCCCGTGGCTGTCGGACCGGGGTCGTAGCATCCGGGCATGGCTCTGCCGCTGCCCACGTCGATGTCGCCGTCCAAGGTGTCCACGTTCAAGGACTGCGCGCTCGCCTTCCGGTTCTCGGCCATCGACAAGCTGCCCGAGCCGCCCTCCATGCCCGCCACCCGCGGCACCACCGTGCACCGGGCGCTCGAGCTGCTGTTCCTGGACCCGCCCCAGGAGCGCACCCCCGAGCGCGCCCAGGCCTGCCTGGCCCAGGCGCTGGAAGAGATGTCCACACACGAGGACTACCTGGGGCTCGAGCTCGACGAGGTCGCCGCGGCGGACTTCGCCGCCACCTCCGCCCGCATGGTCGAGCGCTACTTCACGCTCGAGGACCCGCGCACCATCCAGCCCATCGGCCTGGAGCTCATGCTGAGCACCCAGCTCGGGTCGCTCACCGTCCGGGGCATCATCGACCGCCTGGAGCTGGACGCGGACGGCGAGCTCGTGGTCACCGACTACAAGACCGGTCGCGCCCCGTCGCAGGCCCAGGAGCAGTCGCGGCTGGGCGGCGTGCACTTCTACTCGCTGCTCTGCGAGCGGGTGCTGGGCAAGCGCCCGTCCAAGGTCCAGCTCGTCTACCTGGGCGACCAGCCGCAGGTCATCACCACCACCCCGTCCGAGCAGTCCACCCGCGGCGTCGCCCGCAAGGTCGAAGCGATCTGGTCCGCGGTCGAGCGGGCCTGCGAGCGCGACGATTTCCGTCCCAAGACCTCGGCGCTGTGCAACTGGTGCAGCTTCAAGGCGTTCTGCCCTGCCCACGGCGGTGATCCGGCGCAGGCCGTGTCGCTGTCGGCCCGCCCGGGACCGCAACGCACGCTCGACCTGACCGGGGCGGAGGCCGTCTGAGCACGCCCGACGAGCCGACCTCGGCCGGCTCGTCCCCGCTCGACGCACCGTTCGTCCGCGCGGTCGACCGGCGCGTGGACGACCTGGCGGCGCGGCTGCGCGGGCATGCGGCCTCGGACCGGGCGCTCTACGCCCTGTCCCAGGCCGCCAACCACAGCCTGCTGTGGCACGGCATCAACGCGGTCGACGCCGTGATCGGCGGGCCGACCCGTCGGCGGCAGGCGGTGCGGCGCAGCGTGATCCTGGCGGCCGAGCAGGCCGCGGTGAACGGCCCGGTGAAGTCGCTGTTCCGGCGCCAGCGACCCGACCACGTCACCGACCATCCCCACGACCTCCGCACGCCGGTCACGTCGTCGTTCCCGAGCGGCCACGCCTCGGCCGGCGCGTGCGCCGCCACGCTCCTCACGCAGGACCTGGGCGCGGCGCCCGTCTGGTGGGGCCTCGCCGCTGCGGTCGCCTGGAGCCGGGTCCACGTGGGCGCCCACCACGCCACGGATCTGGTCGGGGGCGCGGCCGTCGGCACCGTGCTCGCCCGGGC
>JAEXGP010000020.1 GCA_023450775.1 Actinomycetes bacterium
GCTCGAGGCCGTGAACGCGGCCCTGCTCCGGTGCAAGGACGCGCTGTGGGCCGTCAGCCGTGACCGCTTGCGTGCCGTGCGCGGCGTGGAGGAGCTCGTCGGCCCCACGTTCGACGCGGAGGGCGGCGGCCCGGCCGGCCTGGCCGTGGCGCTGAGCCTGCACCAGGCCCTGTCCGCCCTGGACCGGCTCGAGGTGCGGGGGCGCGACTCCGCGGGACTCGAGGTGCAGCTCACCGGTCACGGGCTGGACGCCACCGACGTGGCCGTGCGCACCGCACTGGGGGAGCGCAGCGGCCTGTCGTTCACCGACGGCTCGGTCCGCCTGGTCGACGGCGTCCTGGTCGTCGTGCACAAGGCGTCGGCGGAGATCGGCGAGCTGGGCGACAACACCGCGGCGCTGCGCAACGGCATCCGGACCGACGAGCTGCTGCAGCGGGCGCTGCGGGCGCCGGGCGTGGACGGCGTGGTGCTCGGCCACACCCGCTGGGCGTCGATCGGCATCATCTCCGAGCCCAACGCCCACCCCCAGTGCTCCGACGAGCTCGACCGCACCCCCGGCCCGTTCGTGACCGCCGTGCTCAACGGCGACGTGGACAACCACGCGGACCTGGTGGCCTCGGACGACCTGGCGATCCCGATCGAGATCACGACCGACGCCAAGGTCATCCCCGCGCTGGTGAGCCGGGGCCTGGCCCAGGACCTGTCGCCCCGAGAGGCGTTCCGGGAGGCGGTCGCACGCCTGGAGGGGTCGGTCGCCATCGGTGCGGCCGCCGCGGGTGCGCCCGACCAGCTGCTGCTGGCCCTGCGGGGCAGCGGCCAGGCGCTGTACGTGGGCGTGGCCGACGACGCCTTCATCGTCGCCTCGGAGCCGTACGGCCTGGTCGAGGAGACCGCCACGTACCTGCGGCTCGACGGCGAGACGCCGGCGGACCCCGACAACCCGGTCGCCAGCCGCGGTCAGATCGTGGAGCTCGACGCCCGGCGTGCCGGCACGGTGGCGGGCATCGGTCGGTGGTCCTACGACGGCTCCGAGCTGGCGGTCACCGACGACGACCTGACCCACGCCCAGATCACCACACGCGACATCGACCGGGGCGAGTTCCCGCACTTCCTCCTCAAGGAGATCACCGACGCGCCGGGCTCGTTCCGCAAGACGCTGCGCGGGAAGCTGATCGAGGCCGACGGCACGTTCCGCGTGGAGCTCACCGAGGACTCGCTGCCCGCCGACGTGCGGCAGGGTCTGGCATCGGGCCGGCTCGCCCGCGTGCTCGTGATCGGTCAGGGCACCGCGGCGGTCGCGGGCCAGAGCCTGGCGGAGCACCTGCGCGAGCTGCTCGCCGAGACCGACGTCCGGGTGGAGGCGCTGCCCGCAACCGAGCTGTCCGGCTTCCGCCTGCGCGGCGACATGTCCGACACGCTGGCGGTCGCGATCAGCCAGTCGGGCACGACCACCGACACCAACCGCACGGTCGACCTGCTGCGAGGGCGCGGCGCGTCGGTCGTGTCGATCGTCAACCGCCGGAACTCCGACCTGACCGACAAGTCCGACGGTGTGCTCTACACGTCCGACGGCCGGGACGTGGAGATGAGCGTGGCGTCCACCAAGGCGTTCTACGCCCAGGTCGCGGCCGGCCTGCTGCTCGGCTACGCGATCGCGCAGGAGGTGCCCGGCGCGAGGACGCCCGAGCACCCCGAGGAGCAGGCGCTGCTGCGCTCGCTGGCCGAGGTGCCCGCCGCGCTCGAGGCCACGCTCGCCACCCGGCCGTCGATCGCCGACGCGGCCCGCACGTTCGCACCGTCGCGTCGCTACTGGGCGATCGTGGGCAACGGCCCCAACCAGATCGCCGCCCGCGAGCTGCGGATCAAGCTGTCCGAGCTCTGCTACAAGTCGATCGCCTGCGACGCCACCGAGGACAAGAAGCACATCGACCTGTCCTCGGAGCCGATGATCCTGGTCTGCGCCGCAGGCCTGGTCGGGTCCACCGCGGACGACGTCTCCAAGGAGGTGGCGATCTTCCGGGCGCACAAGGCGGCGCCGATCGTGATCGCCTCGGAGGGGGACCGGGCCTTCGGCGCCGCGCTGGCGGTGCTCACCGTCCCCGACACCCACCCGCGCCTCGGCTTCGTGCTCGCCACCATGGTCGGACACCTCTTCGGCTACGAGGCGGCGCTGAGCATCGACGCCCAGGCGCGTCCGTTGCGCGAGGTCCGCGCCGCCATCGACGAGGCCGTGTCCTCGCTCGGCGGCGACATGCACCGGCTGCGCGACGGCGAGGGCCTGGTCCGCCGGCTCCGGCCGGTGATGACCACGGCCGCAGCCGAGTTCATGGACGGCCTCCGCACCGGCGCGTACGACGGCCACCTGGAGGCGGGGACCGCCGTGCGCGTCGCCGGGCTGTTCCGCTACGCCCTCGGCATCTCGCCGCTCGACGCCTACCAGCTGGAGTTCGGCAAGGTGGGCACGCCGGGCGTGGTGCTCGAGGACCTGGAGGCGGGTCTGACCGCGGCCATCGAGGAGCTCACCCGGCCCGTGGACGCGATCAAGCACCAGGCCAAGACGGTGACCGTGGGCATCAGCCGCTCGGACGAGTCGCTGCTGCAGGTGCCGCTCGTGGACGCCCTGCTCCAGGCCGGCTCGCCCCGCGACCGGCTCACGTACGCCACGCTCCGCTCGCTCGGCGAGCTCGACCCGGCGATCGTCGAGGTGGTGGGTTCGACCCGCTACGGGGTCGAGCACGGCGAGGACCTGGACCGTGCGCAGCTGGTCGTGCTGGACCGGCGCGGCGTGTCCGCCTCGCTGCCGTCACGCGTGGACCGCGACCACCGGCTGCGCGGCACCAAGGCGCTCGTCGCCCGCGAGCAGGAGCTGATGGTGGCCCGTGGCCGGGCCGACGGCCGGCTCGTGGTCATCGTCCCCGAGACCAAGGACGGCGTGACGACCGCGCTCCAGCTGCTGCACGTGGTCCTGCCCGAGTCGCTGCCGGCGGCCACCGCCCGCGCCGTCCTGCAGGGGTACCGCCGCCGCTACCAGGCGCTCAAGGACGCGGTGACCGAGACCGAGGACGTGTTCCGCGACGACCTGCTCGCGCAGCAGTCGGTCGCCGACCTCCTGACGGTCCCGATCCTGGACCTCGCCGACCGCTGGCGGTCGTGACCCCGGACGTCCACGACGCCGGCTCCGGTCCCGGCCGGGTGGTGGGGGTGGGGACCGACCTGGTCGAGGTGCATCGGCTGCGGGCCGCGCTCGACCGCACGCCCGCGCTGCTGCACCGGCTGTTCACACCGGGCGAGCAGTCCCGCTGCAACCGGAACCAGGATCCGCTGCCGCACCTGGCCGCGCGCTTCGCGGCCAAGGAGGCCGTGATGAAGGCGCTCGGCTCCGGCATGTCGGCCATGGCCTTCACCGACATCGAGGTCACGTCCGACGCGGGCGGCGCCCCCGGCATCCGGCTGTCGGGCCGGGCGCGGCAGGTGGCGGACCGCCGGGGGGTGGCCACCGTGCACGTCTCGCTCACCCACACCGGCGACCTGGCCCAGGCCCACGCCGTCGCCACCACCTGAGGCGCTCGCCGGGCAGGATGGTGACGTGCTCCCGGTCGTGACCCCGTCCCAGATGGCCGCGGTCGACGCCGCGGCGCCGGAGCCCGAGGACGTGCTGATCGGGCGTGCGGCGGCCGCCGTCGCCCGGGTGTCGGTCCAGCTCATGGGGGGGACCTACGGGCGTCGCGTGGTGGTCGTGGCCGGTCCCGGCAACAACGGCAACGACGGGCGGGTGGCCGCCGAGCTGCTGCGGCGCCGCGGCGTGCGGGTGGTCGTCCACGACGTGGCCGACGCCCCCGACGTCCTGGGCGCGGCCGATCTGGTCCTGGACGCCGCGTTCGGCACCGGGTTCCGCGGGAGCTACGACTTCCCCGACCCCGACGGCGCGCCCGTGCTGGCGGTGGACATCCCCTCCGGCGTGTCGGGCCTGACCGGCGTGGCGTCGGGGCGACCGGTCCGGGCCGTCGCGACCGTGACGTTCGCCGCGCTCAAGCCCGGCCTCCTGCTGCACGACGGGCCGGGGTTCGCGGGCGAGGTCGTGGTGGCCGACATCGGCCTGGACGTCACCGACCCCGCGGTCGTCGGGCCGGCCGCCACCCACCTGGTCGCCGACGCCGACGTGCTGTCCTGGGTCCCCGATCGGGCGACGGACGACCACAAGTGGCGGCACGCGGTCTGGGTGGTGGCGGGTTCGCCGGGCATGGGCGGCGCCGCGCTGCTGGCGTCGACCGCCGCCTTCCGGGCCGGTGCCGGCTACGTGCGGCTGACGGTGCCGGGCGACGACCGGCCGGATGCGCCGGTGGAGGCGGTCGTCGACCAGCGCGGCACCGACGACTGGGCCGACGGCATGGC
>JAEXGP010000039.1 GCA_023450775.1 Actinomycetes bacterium
GTCTGGTCCGGCCTCCCGGCGTGGAGGAGGTCGATGGGCGTGGCGGCGCGCTCCTGCCCGGACTGCACGACCACCACGTGCATCTGGCCGCACTCGCCGCCGCCACGGCCTCGGTCCGTGTCGGTCCGCCCGACGTCACCAGCGTGGAGGACCTGGCGAGCGCTCTCACCGAGGCCGACCGCAACCTGCCCGCCGGTGCCTGGCTCCGCGCCGTCGGCTACCACGAGTCGGTGGCGGGGTCCCTGGACCGGGACCTCCTCGACCGCCTCGTCCCCTCGCGGCCCGTGCGAGTACTCGACCGCACCGGGATCCGATGGACGCTGAACTCGGCCGCGCTGTCGCTCGTGGGAGCCGACCACGCGGCGCACCCCGGCATCGGGCGCGACGACCGCGGGCGCCCGACCGGTCCCGTCGATCGGGGTGACGAGTGGTTGCGCGAGGTGGCCGGCGCCACGCCCCCGGACCTCGCTGCGGTCGGACGGCGGCTGGCGGAGCTGGGCGTCACCGGGGTCACCGACTGCACGCCGTACCGCGACGTCGACGGCCCCGGCTTGCTCGCCGCCGCCGTGACCTCGGGGGCGCTCCCCCAGCGGGTGCACGTCACCGGCGGACCCGAGCTGATCGGCACGGCCGTGCCGGCGCCCCTCCACCCGGGTCCGGTGAAGCTCGTCCTGGACGACGACCGGTTGCCCGACCTCGACGAGC
Organism: Actinomycetes bacterium; assembly: GCA_023450775.1. GTDB lineage: Bacteria > Actinomycetota > Acidimicrobiia > Acidimicrobiales > Microtrichaceae > Dermatobacter. Next base: position 706 of record JAEXGP010000039.1, read on the forward strand.
TCGTCGGGACCGTGCGAGCGGCACACGCCGCCGGTCGAGCGGTCGCGATCCACCTGGTCACCGCCGCGACGCTCGCCTACGCCCTCGCGGCGTGGGACGCCGCCGGCGTGTCCCCCGCCGACCGGGTTGAGCACGGGTCGGTGATCACCCCCGCCGCGGCCCGGCAGATCGCCCGCCTCGGGGTGACCGTCGTGACGCAACCGGGGTTCGTCGCCGAGCGGGGCGACCGCTACCTCCTCGACGTGGACGCGGACGAGGTCCCCCACCTGTACCGCTGCGGTTCGCTGCTCGGGCTGGGCATCCCGGTCGCCGGCAGCAGCGACGCGCCCTACACCGACCCGGATCCGTGGCGCGCCGTGCAGGCCGCGGTGGACCGCCGGACCCGCGATGGCGAGGTGCTCGGACCCGACGAGCGCGTCCCGGTCGAGCGGGCGATCGCGCTGTTCCTCGGCCACCCCGACGATCCCGGCCGCCGGCGCCGGCGCATCGCCCCGGGAGCGCCCGCCGACCTGTGCCTGCTGCACCGGCCGCTCCGTGGCACCGCCACGGCGCCGACGGCCGACGACGTCCGCGCCACCTACCGCGCCGGCATCCCCATCTGACCGCCCCGCCCACAGATCTTGTGCGGGAATCGCCCGTGGCGGGCACCTCCCACACACGATCTCCGCCGCCCACAGATCTTGTGCGGGGAACGCCCGTGGCGGGCACCTCCCACACAAGTTCCCGCACTGACGGCGGGCGGTGGCTCAGTCGTCGCAGCGGAGCAGCAGGACGCCCGACGGGGTGCCGCCGCCGGTCGTGACCACGGCCGTGCGGGCACCTGCGACCTGGCGCTCGCCGGCGTCGTGGCGGAGTTGCAGGACCGCCTCGTGCAGGAAGCCGAAGCCGTGGGTCCGCCCCTCGGACAGCTGGCCGCCGTGCGGGTTGACCGGCAGGGCGCCGTCGAGCGCGATCGTGCGGCCCTCGTCGATCCAGTCCTTCGCCTCGCCCAGCCCGCAGAAGCCCAGCGCTTCGAGCCACGACACCGCGTTGAACGTGAACCCGTCGTAGACGAGCGCGAGGTCGACGTCGTCGGGGCGGAGGTCGGTCCGGGTCCACAGGTGGCGGGCCTGTCCGAGCACCTGCGGCTCGTGGGTGAGCGTGTCCTGGTCCCAGGAGACGCGCTCGAGGATCTGCGTGCCGACGGCCTCCACGCGGACCGCGCCGTGGGGCAGGTCCCCCGCCACCGAGGCGTCCGACACCACCACCGCGATCGCACCGTCGCACGGGACGTCGCAGTCGTACAGGCCGAACGGCGACGTGATCGGCCGGGCGTCGAAGTAGTCGTCCAACGTCATCAGCTCCCGGTAGATCGCGTGCGGGTTGCGCGCCGCGTTCGTCCGGCCGTTCACCGCGATCCGTCCGAGCAGCTCACGATCCGCTCCGTAGCGGTGCAGGTACTGGTTGGCGTTCATGCCGATCCAGTGCGCGGCGGACATGGCGCCGTACGGCGCGCGCCACTGCATCCAACCGCCGAGCCCGCCGCCGGGCGGCGCCAGGCGGAGCGTCGCGAACGTGGACTCCCACACGGTGCGGAAGCACAGGACGTGGCGGCACATCCCGCTGGCCACCGCCATCATCGCCGTGATGACGGCGCCGCCGGGTCCGGGGATCTCGCCGCCGCCGTTGATCCACGTGGGGTGGATCCGCAGGGCCTCCTCGATCGCGGTGACCCCGCCCTCGCTCATGCCCATCCCGACGGCGCCGGGGTAGGTCGAGAGCCCGTCGATGTCCTCGAGCTCCAGCCCGGCGTCCTCGACCGCGGCCAGGCACGCGTCGACGGCGAGCGACAACGGGTCCCGCAGCAGGCGGCGACCGATGTCGGAGCGGCCGATCCCGGACAGCACCGAGCGGGACTCGAACCGCTCGTCGGACAGGGGTGCACGCGGCGCCGGCAACGACGGCGCGGGCACCGGGTTGGGGAGCGTCCGGCCGGTCGGCTCGAACAGGGGGATGTGCACGTCGCCGTGCTGTTCGAACCGCACGGTCACCTCGGACCCGATGCCGACCGCGCCCGACTCCACGTCCTCGGGTTCGACGCCGAGGAGGTTGGTGGTCAGGCGGACCGACGGGTCCTCCTCGAGGGCCACGACGGCGATCACGTAGGGCGGCGCGAACCCCGGGAGCCAGTGGTGCCGGTTGACCGTGAAGCCGGCGACGGTGGCGCGACCGGACACCGCGACCGGTTCGTGCGAGCGGCTCCGGCACACGGGGCACACCGGCACCGGTGGGTGCACGAGCTCGCCGCAGTCGGTGCAGCCCTGGATGCGCAGGCGACCGTCGGCGCCGCCGGTCCAGAACCACTCGTTGGCGGGCGTCAGCTCCGGCAGCGGACGCTTCGGGGTGGCCTCGGAGGTGGGGACCGCGGGCGCCGGCTCGACGTCGGTCACTCCCTAGCTCCGACCCATCAGCAGCTTGGCCAACATGGTGGCGCCGGGGAACGATTCGGTGATGCCCGAGCTCATGTAGCCCGCGTCGGTGATCATCGTGATGCCGTTGACGGCGATCGCCGCGTCGCTGCAGAGGAACACGAGCGGGTAGGCCTGCTCGGCCGGCGTCGACGCCTCGATGCCCAGGGCCTCCCGGTAGTCGGCGCCGAACGCCAGCCAGGTGTCCTCGTTGGCGAGCGCGAGCGGCGTCTCGGTGGGGCCGGGGCAGATCGCGTTGATGCGGATGCCCTTCTGCAGCATGGGGAACGCCTGGCTCGCGACGTACGCGCAGACGACCTGCTTGGTGTGGTAGTAGTCCGCCTTGCCGTTGTCGTGGAACCAGGCCGCGCCGCTGTCGAAGTCGGTGGTCTCGAGCGCCCCTTTGATGGCGTCCCAGTTCGCCTCCCAGCCGAGGCCGGCAGCGGAGGAGATGAAGGCGATCGAGCCGCCCGCTCCGAGGTGCCCGAGGTCGATCATCCGGTCGATCAGGTGGCGGTGACCGACGAAGTTGATGCGTTCGATCCCGGGCGTGCCGTCGGCCACGCCGGCGCACGCCATGATCGCGTCCAGCGGCCCGCCGCACTCCTCGATCGCGGCGTCGATGGAGGCCTGCTCGGCCAGGTTCACCTTGATCGCCTGCACGCCGTCGAGCGTGACGTCGGCGTAGTCCATGACGACGACGTCCGCACCGGCGTCGCGCACCAGCTCGGCCGCGGCCGCACCCATGCCGGTGGCGCCACCCACCACCAGCACTCGCTTCCCGTCGAAGCGGAACGCATCGAAGATCGACATCGGAAACTCTCCTCCAGTTGTGGTCATGCCGTCAGTTGTGTCGTCCAGTTGCAGGCTCGTGAGCGCGCGACGGCCTCAGAGGACGCGCCGCTCGTCGATCCCCGTGGGCGCCATCGCCCGCACCATGCCGTCGAGCGAGAACGACGCCAGCAGGTCGCCGTCCTCGTCGTGCACCCGGCACTCGGAGTGCGTCATGCCGTCGCCGGCGAAGGTCGAGCGGTGGTGGTAGAGCATCCAGCGGTCGGCCCGTACGTCCGCATGCAACGACAGCGAGATCGCGTTGACCGCCGTCGAGAGCGTCCGGTGCGCCTCGTCCTGGCCGATCCCCCGGTGCGGGCGCAGCGCCGCGGCGATCGACATGTGACCGGTGAACTGCGCCAGCAGCGCGGCCTGCAGGCACGGGTCGTCGGGCACCTCGTCGAAGCGCACCCACACGTCGAGCTCGGGTGGTCCCTCGGGGGCGTCGGGATCGCCGGTGTAGGCGCCGTCGACGACGCGGACCTCCCGTCCCGTCACGCCCATGTCGTACGGCTCGCTGTCGTCGGGCCCGGCCACGTCGGGCGCGGGTTCGTGATGGCGGATCAGGTCGGGGGCGGTCACGTCGAGCAGCACGTCACCCCCGGCGCAGCGCCGGTCGCCCTGGCGCACGTCGACGCGCAGGGCCGCGAACGTCCGGCCGTTGGACAGCTCATCGAGCTCGAAGGCGAGCGGCTGGGCGCCGTCGGCCACCCGGACGAACGCCATCCACGCCGACACCGGTCGCCGGCCGGGGGCGTGTCGCCCGGCGGCGACGAGCGCCTGACCCAGCATCTGGCTGCCCTCGACGACGCTGCGGCCGCCGACGTCGTGCGGCTCGCTCACGTACCGGCCGGGACCGTCCGGGTGGACGTCGAGCACGCGGACCAGGTCCGCGCTGTCACCCCAGACGCCCGCCCCCTCGGTCTCCATGACCACTCCCCCCGGTCGATGAGCGATCGCTCACTTCCGAACCGAACCTACACCAGCAGTTCCGGAGCGCATCCGTTCGCAGCGGCGCCGTCCCGCACGCCGGACCCCCGCCCGTCAGGCGAACTGGGCGGCGAGCTGTTCGCGGAGTGTGCGGCGGAGCAGCTTGCCGGTCTCGTTGTAGGGCAGCGCCTGGAGCACCGCGATCCGCTCCGGCGTCTTGGTCGACCGCAACCGGCTCCGGACCAGTTCCTGGAGCTCGGCCTCCTGGACGTCGCGACCCGGTGCCGTCACGACGGCGGCGACCACGCGCTCGCCCCACTCGGTGTCGGGGATGCCGACCACGGCTGCCTCCTCGACGGCGTCGTGGTCGAGCAGCACCGACTCGATCTCGCCCGGCGACAGGTTCTCCCCGCCGCGCACGATCACGTCGTCGAGGCGGCCGTGCACGAACAGGAACCCTTCGTCGTCGAGGTGCACCGAGTCACGGGTGCGGAACCAGCCGTCGTCCTCACCGCCGTCCGCGCCCCGGTACTCGCCCGAGACCTGCTCGCCCCGCACCCACAGCTCACCGACGGTCCCCGCGGGAACCTCACGGCCCAGCTCGTCGCGCACGGTCACCTCGAGCGACGGCAGCGGACGGCCGACCGAGCCGAGCCGAGCCCGCACCGCCGGGTCCGACGACGCGACGGCCTCCCGGTGGTCATCGGGCCCCAGCAGCGCGATCGTGCTCGACGTCTCGGTGAGGCCGTAGGCGTTGACGAAGCCGACCTCGGGCAGCAACCGCATGGCCCGCTCGATCACCGGCTGCGGCATCGGGCCGCCGCCGTAGGACAGCGTCCGCAGCGAGGGCAGGCCCTCGCCGTCGGCCTCGACCACGTCGAGGATCCGGTTCAGCATGGTCGGCACGACCATCGCGTGGGTGATGCCCTCGGCCCGAGCCGTCGCGACCCACACGTCGGGGTCGAACGACTCCAGGTACACCACCCGCCGCCCGCCGTAGAGCGACGACACCGCGGCCGAGATCCCGGCGATGTGGTACGGCGGCACGCTCACCAGCGCGGCCTCGTCAGGGTCCGCGCCGCCCAGCTCGACCGTCGTGACGATGTAGGAGCCCAGGTGCAGGTGCCGCAGCACCGCGGCCTTGGGCTCGCCGGTGGTCCCGCTGGTGTACAGCAGCACGGCCACCGCGTCGGGGTCGGGGATCACGTCGGGCTCCGGGCCGTCGCCCGACGACAGCTCGAGCAGCTTCCCGCGGCTCACCAGCTCGATGCCCTCGATGGCCCCGAGTCGCTCGGCCACGCCCTCGCCGACGACGACCACGGCGGGAGCGATGCGCGCGACCAGCCGCCGCAGCTGCTCGTCGGTGAGGCGGTAGTTGATCGGCACGAACGGCCGCCCCGCCACCGCGGCACCGAACAACGTGAGCGGGACCGCCTCGGAGTTGAGGTCGATCAGACCGATGTGGTCGACCGGCCGCTCCCCGAACGCCGCGCCCACCCGACGCGCCCGCCGCGCCAGCTCCTGGACGGTGAGCCCACCCTCCGCGGGGCCGACCGCGATCCGCTCGCCGTGCACATCCGCGGCCATCGACAGGATGAGATCGAGGTGCACGGCTCAGTCCGACGACGGGAGCGGCTTGGCGCCCTTGATCTCCAGGTCGACCTCGCCGACCGACAGCGAGCCCTCGCCCGCCTTGGAGCACAGCAGCTCGAGCTCGCCGCCGTCGGTGTAGCGCTTGCCGATCAGCGAGCCTCCGGAGTGCGCCGGCGACAACGTCGCGCCGTCGGGTGCGGCGTCGTCGGCCGACAGGACAGGTTCGCCCCCGCACCGCAGGTCGAGCGCCGTCGACGGCGCCTTCACCACGACGACCTCGGTGCTGCACACCGCGGAACGGAACCGGTCGCCCGGTCGAAGCTCGATCCCCACGTGATCCCCCTGTGTCGTCTGCTCGGCTGCCGTCCGGCCCGCCGACCCCGGCGTCGGATATTAGTGTCAGAACTCTGACACGAACATGGCCCGACCGGACCACCGGACGGGACGGCACGGCCGGATCGGCGGGCACGGCGCCGCCGGACGGCGCACGCTGGAGGGGGCACGGCCGTCACGACGACGGCACCAGCGCAGCCGCACGCCGGGGTTCGGCCTGCACGACGAGCGACACGACCAAGGGGGACAGATGACCGACCTGCCGACCATCCGGCCGGAGGCGCGGATGCTGATCGACGGGAAGCTCGTCGAGTCCAGCACGGGCGCGACCTTCGACGTGATCAACCCGGCCAACCAGGAGCTGGTCGGCAGCGTGGCGGACGGGACGGCCGAGGACATGGCCGCCGCCATCGCCGCGGCCCGGCGAGCGTTCGACGAGTCCAGCTGGTCGACCGACCGCGAGCTCCGCAAGCGCTGCCTGCAGCAGCTGCAGGACGCCCTCGACGCCGAGGTCGAGGAGCTGCGCGAGCAGCTGATCCAGGAGGTGGGCGCACCGCGCATGCTGACCGCCAGCGCCCAGCTCGACACCCCGCTCCAGGACGCCATCCGCCACCCGATCCAGCTCATCGACGACTTCGAGTGGGAACGCGACCTGGGCGAGGCCGTCAACATCCAGGGCAACCTCGATCACCGCAAGGTCGTGCACATGGCCGCCGGCGTCGTCGGGGCGATCACCCCCTGGAACTTCCCGTTCGAGGTGACGATCAACAAGGTCGCCCAGGCGCTCGCCACCGGCAACACGATGGTCCTCAAGCCGGCTCCCGACACGCCGCTCAACGCCACGCTGCTCGGCCGGCTGGTCGCCGAGCGCACCGACATCCCGCCCGGCGTGCTCAACGTCGTGCCGTCGTCGGACCACCTGCGAGGCGAGGACCTCACGCTGTCGCCCGAGGTCGACCTGATCTCGTTCACCGGCTCGACCGCGGTCGGCCAGCGGATCATGGAGAAGGGTGCCGCCACGCTCAAGCGCCTGTTCCTCGAGCTCGGCGGCAAGTCCGCCACGGTCGTGCTCGACGACGCCGACCTGGCGGCCGCCTCGTTCATGGGCCTGGCCGTGTGCACCCACGGCGGGCAGGGCTGCGCGATCCCCACCCGCATGCTGCTGCCCCGCAGCCGGTACGACGAGGGCATCGAGCTGCTCGTGGCGATGATGGAGAACGTGCCCTACGGCGACCCGCAGCGCCCCGACGTGCTGCAGGGCCCGCAGATCTCCGAGAAGCAGCGCCAGCGCGTGCTGGGCTACATCCAGCAGGGCCAGGAGGAGGGCGCCCGGTTGGTGCTCGGCGGCGGCGTCCCCACCGGCGAGGAGTTCGACCGCGGCTTCTTCGTCGAGCCCACCCTGTTCGCGGACGTCGACAACTCCATGACGATCGCCCAGGAGGAGATCTTCGGCCCGGTGCTCGTGGTGATCCCGTTCGAGGACGACGACGACGCCGTGCGCATCGCCAACGAGAGCCGCTACGGCCTGGGCGGCGGGGTGATGGCCGGCTCGCACGAGCGGGCCATGGCGGTGGCCGACCGCATCCGCACCGGCATGCTCAGCATCAACGGCGGTGCGCCGTACGGTGCCGACCTGCCGTTCGGCGGGTTCAAGTACTCCGGCATCGGGCGCCAGAACGGCATCGCCGGCTTCGACCAGTACCTGGAGCTCAAGTCGTACGCGTGGCCGGCGTCATGAGCTCCACCGCCACCGCCGACGTCTACTACGACCCGTTCGACTTCGAGATCGACGACGACCCCTACCCGGTCTGGCGACGGCTCCGGGACGAGGTCCCCCTCTACTACAACGAGAAGTACGACTTCTGGGCGTTGAGCCGCTTCCACGACGTGGAGGAGGGACTCAAGGACTGGCGCCGGTACAGCTCGGCCAAGGGCACCCTGCTGGAGCTCATCAAGGCCGACATCGAGCTGCCGCCCGGGACGTTCATCTTCGAGGATCCGCCCGCGCACGACCTGCACCGCGGACTCCTGTCGCGGGTGTTCACGCCGCGACGGATGGCGGCGATCGAGCCCGACATCCGGGCGTTCTGCGCCCGCAGCCTGGACCCGTTCGCGGACGCCGACGGCTTCGACGTGATCGCGGACCTGGGCGCCCAGGTGCCGATGCGCACGATCGGCATGCTGCTCGGCATCCCCGAGTCGGACCAGGAGGCGCTCCGCGACGAGATCGACGGCGGCCTGAAGCTGGCCGACGGCGGCGAGATGCCGTCCATGGCCGACGGGCTGGACCTGGCCGGCCAGACCGAGCTCTTCGCCGACTACATCGACTACCGCTACGCCAACCCGGCCGACGACGTGATGACCGACCTCATCACCGCCGAGTACACCGACGCCGACGGCGAGCAGCGCCGCCTCACCAAGGAGGAGGCGCTCGGCTACATCAACCTGGTCGCCGCGGCGGGCAACGAGACGACCAACCGCCTCATCGGCTGGACCACCCGGCTGCTGGCGCTGCACCCCGACGAGCGGCGGATCGTGCGCGAGGACCGGTCCCTCGTCAACAACACGATCGAAGAGGTCCTCCGCTACGAGTCGCCGTCCCCGGTGCAGGGCCGCTACGTGACCGAGGACGTGGAGCTCCACGGAACGACCGTCCCGGAGGGATCGGCGCTGCTGCTGCTCAACGGCTCCGCCAACCGCGACGACCGGGTGTTCGACGACCCCGACCGCTTCGACGTGCGCCGCCAGATGGCCCATCACCTGGCGTTCGGCTACGGGATCCACTTCTGCCTGGGCGCGGCGCTCGCCCGCATCGAGGGCCGCGTCGTGCTCGACGAGATGCTCGACCGGTTCCCCGAGTGGGAGCTCGACGAGGAGCGCGCCGTCCGCGGCCGGACCTCGACCGTGCGGGGCTGGGAGTCGATGCCGATCCGGGTCTGACCGCGACCCGGGCTCGGCCCTGTCAGCCCTTGTCGCCGCCGAGGGCGGGGAAGTACCCACGGGCGGTGCCGCGGGCCACGCCGTCGAACATCTCGCGGGACACCGCGGCCCGTTCGGAGTGGGTGGACTCGAGCGCCAGGATCAGCGCGGTGCCGATGACCGCGCGCGTGGAGATCGGCGTGAGGCCGACCTCCACGCCGTAGCGCTCCTCGACGTCCCGCCAGGCCGCGGCCAGGCGGTCCATGGCCACGGCGAAGTGCTCCCGGTAGAACCGCTGCGCCACCTCGGGGTCGCCGAAGAGCACCAGACCGAGCAGGGGAAGGACCTCGGCGAGCATCGACGTGAGCTGCTCGTAGACGTCGGCGAGCGATTCGAGCTGGCGCTCCGCGGGCAGCGGGAACTGGCTCTCCAGATCCGCCGTGGCCTCGACCAGCCGGTCGACGGCCTCGCGGAGGGGTTCCACGACCGCCTCGTAGAAGAGCTGGTCCTTGCTCTCGAAGTGGCGGTAGATCACGCCTTCGCTGATGCCGGCGCGGTCGGCGATCGTGCGCATGGTCGTGCCGTTCATGTCGCCCGTGTCGCCGAACGACGTGCGCGCCGCCTCCAGGATGGAACGGCGCCGCTCCTCGGCGGTCAGGCGACGCGCCCTCGGCCGCTGACCGGTCGCGCTCGTGGTCTTCGCCATCAGCACCTGCCTCCGGGCCCCGGTCGCCGCCCGTCGGGCGACCGGCCGACCATGATACGGCCATCCCACCCAGTGCGAGCGATTGTTCACTCACCAGAACGGAGTGAGCCTTCACTCGTCTACGGTGTGGCGCACGCCGGGGGCCCGATCCCCCCGCTGCAACGACCATCCGGGGGGATGTCGAATGGGTGAAGCAACGATCGTCGCGGCGGCTCGCACGCCGATCGGCAGCGCCTTCAAGGGGACGCTCCGCGACACCGACGCCCACGAGCTGGCGATCCACGCGGTGTCGAGCGTGGTCGAGCGGGCCGGCATCGATCCGACCGTCTACGACGACGTCGTGCTGGGCGAGTCCCGCTACGGCGGCGGCGACATCGCCCGCTACGCGGCGGTCGAAGCGGGGCTCACCGACGTGCCCGGCCTCGCCCACAACCGCCACTGCGCGTCGGGCCTGTCCGCCGTCACCACGGCCGCCGCGAACATCCGCGCCGGCATGGACCGGGCGGTGATCGCGGGCGGCGTCGAGTCGATCTCGACCGCCCCCCGCTTCGTGCGCCGGGTCCCGGGCACCGACGACTGGGACGACGCCTGGTCGCCGCCGAGCCACCGCTCGACGCCCGACGCTCCGAACATGGACATGTCGATCACCGTCGGGTGGAACGCCGCGGTCGAGGCCGGTGTGACCCGTGAGGACATGGACGCCTGGGCGTACCGCTCGCAGCAGCGGGCCATCGCCGCCATCGACGAGGGCCGCTTCGTCGACGAGATCGCGCCGATCGAGGTGACCCTGCGCGACGGCACCACCACGACGTTCGCCGTCGACGAGCACCCCCGCCGCGACTCCACCCTCGAGAAGCTCGCGTCGCTCAAGCCGCTCCACCCCGAGATCGAGGGGTTCAGCATCACCGCCGGCAACGCGTGCGGTGCCAACGACGGCGGCGCAGCGCTCGCCATCGTGGACGACTCGATCGCCGCGGCCGAGGGGCTCGAGGCGCTCGGCGTGGTCACGGCATGGGCCTCGGCCGGCGTCGAGCCCCGCCGCACCGGGCTGGCCCCCACCGTCGCCATCCCCAAGGCGCTCGACCGCGCCGGGCTCGACATCGGCGACGTCGACCTCTGGGAGATCAACGAGGCGTTCGCCTCCATGTGCGTCGCCACCACCAGGATCCTGGGCATCGACGACGAGATCGTCAACGTCGAGGGCAGCGGCTGCAGCCTGGGCCACCCCGTCGCCATGACCGGGGCCCGCATGATCATCTCGCTCGTCCACGAGCTCCGGCGGCGCGGCGGCGGCAACGGCGTGGCGGCCATGTGCGCCGGCGGCGGCATGTCGACCGCGGTCGTCGTGCGGGTCTGAGCGGCGCCGGAACGTGCTCGTCCGACCCAGCCCCGACCAGGAGTTCCTGCGCGAGACCACGGCGCGGTTCCTGTCGGACAAGGTCCCGCCGTCGACCATCCGGGCGCTGCGCGCCGATGAGGACGGCTTCACCGCCGACTACTGGCGCCAGGGCGTCGAGCTGGGTTGGACCCATCTGCTCGTGCCCGAGGACCTCGGCGGCGGATCGGCGTCCGGCGACGGCATCGTCGACCTGTCGCTCATCGCGTACGAGTTCGGCCGGCGGGCCGCGCCCGGGCCCCTGCTGGTGAACGCAGTCGTCGCCGGCGCGCTCGCCCGCGCCGGCGGGCACGACGACGTCGTCAAGCGGCTGCTGACCGGCGAGGACCTCGCCACGTGGGCCTTCCTCGACGGACCCCACGGCGACGAGCTCGGCGATCAGCGCCTGCAGATCTCGATCCAGGACGACGCCGTGGTGCTCCGGGGCACCAAGCGGCCGGTCGAGTCCGCATCCCGCTCCGATCACCTCCTGGTCACCGGCACCTCGGACGCCGGGCCCACCCAGGTGCTGGTCCCGTCGGACGCCCCCGGTGTGAGCCGGTCCCGGCTGCACTCCGTCGACCTGACCCGCCGCTTCGACGCGGTCACCTTCGACGACGTCCGGTTGGGCGCGGACGCGCTGGTCGGCACGGCGGGCGCCGCGACCGCCGACGTGGAGCAGCAGCTGCTGTGGGCGCTCGTGGTGTCCACGGCCGAGTCGGTCGGCGCCATGCAGACCGCCTTCGACATGACGCTCGAGTGGACGGCGGACCGCTACTCCTTCGGCCGGCCGCTCGGCTCGTACCAGGCCATCAAGCACCGGATGGCCACGCTGAAGACCTGGCTCGAGGCCAGCCACGCGATCGCGGACGACGCCGCGGCGCACGTCGCCGCCGGCTCGCGGGACGCGGTCAAGGTCGCCAGCGCGGCCGCGGCCTACGTGGGCGACCAGGGCAGCGAGCTGCTGCACGACTGCGTGCAGCTCCACGGTGGCATCGGGGTGACCTTCGAGCACGACCTCCACCTGTACCTGCGGCGCCAGACGCTCGACCGGGCCCTGTTCGGCACCCCGTCGGCGCACCGGCGGCGCGTCGCCGCCGCGCTCGCACGCGAGGCCGCCGAGGACCGACCCGGGAGCGCCTCTCGATGACCGACGAACCGCTCGACGAGTTCCGCCAGCGGGTCCGGACCTTCCTCCGCGCCGAGGTCGGACCGGCCCGGCCCAGCACGACCGCGGGCCTCCGGGTGACCGGCACCGACGAGGACGACCTGCGAGAGGTGCAGCGCGACCGCGACCTCCAGCGCATGTTCTTCGACGCCGGGCTCGCCGGCATCACCGTGCCGGTCGAGTACGGAGGCCAGGGCCTGACGCCCGCCCACCAGGCGATCCTCAACGAGGAGCTGCTCGGCTACGACGCCCCCGTTCGCAACCAGGTCCCGACCATGACCCCGTGCATGGCGGTGCTGCTGGACTTCGGCACCGAGGAGCAGAAGCGCACCCACGTCCCGGCCATCCTCAAGGGCGAGGAGCTGTGGATGCAGTTCCTGTCCGAGCCGAGCGGTGGGTCCGACGTGGCGGGCGCTCTGACCACCGCCGTGCGGGACGGCGACGAGTGGATCCTCAACGGCTCCAAGGTCTGGACGACCGGTGCGTGGTGGTCCGACTGGGGCCTGTGCCTGGCCCGCACCAACTGGGACGTGCCCAAGCACCGTGGTCTGACGGTGTTCATCTTCCCGATCGACGCGGACGGCATCGAGGTCCAGCGCATCGAGATGCTCAACGGGAACATGGACTTCTGCCAGGAGTACCTGACCGACCTGCGGGTGCCCGACTCGGACCGGGTCGGCGAGGTGGACGACGGCTGGACGGTCGGCACCCGCTGGATGTTCCACGAGCGCATGCAGTCCAACTCGCCGTACGTGACGCGGCCGGCCGAGCAGGAGCTGGCGTCGGTGGACGGCCACTCCATCCGACGCATCGCCCGGGACGCGGGCCGGGAGGACGACCCGGTGGCGCAGGACCTGGTCGGCGAGGCCGAGACGCTGGCACTCGTGGGCACCGCGCTCGGGCGGCGGCTGGGCGACGGCATGCTCAGCGGCGCGATGAGCGACCAGTCGTCCGCGATCGGCCGGCTGTTCGGGGGCCGCAGCCTGGTCCGCCGCAACACGATCGCCTTCGAGCTCTCCATGAGCGCGGGCGCGGTGTGGTCCGACGACGACGGTGAGCTGGCCGCCCGCGGCGACGACTTCCTCATGCGGCAGTCGAGCTGCATCGGCGGGGGAACCATCGAGATGGCCGCCAACGTGATCAGCGAGCGCGTCCTGGGCATGCCCAGGGAGCCCAGCCTGGACCGCGACCGGCCGTTCCGCGACGTGCCCAGGGGGCCGGCGCAGGTGTAGTGGTGCCCCGCCCGTCCGGGGTCGGACGGGACGAGCGGGGCCCGGACCAAGGGGGGATCCATGAGAGTCGTCGTCCTGGGAGCGTCGAGCGGTCTGGGCCGCTGCGTCGCCATGGGCCTGGGCGAGGCGGGCCACGACGTGGCGCTGCTCGCCCGGCGCAAGGACCGCCTCGATCGCACGGTCGAGGAGATGGGCGGCAAGGGCGTCGCCATCGAGTGCGACGTGACCGAGGAGGTCGCCTGCAAGCAGGCCGTCGACGAAGCGGCCCGGCAGCTCGACGGCATCGACGCGCTCGTCTACGCGACCGGCGTGGGCACGCTCGGCCGCCTGGCCGACATGGACGCGGCCACCTGGACCCGGACGCTCGCGACGAACGTGGTCGGCGCCGCGATCGCCACCCAGGCCGCGCTCCCCCACCTCCAGGCGTCCGACGGCCGGGCCATCTACTTCTCCTCCGTCTCGGCCTCCATGACGCCGGCGTGGCCGGGGCTCGGCGCCTACATCACGAGCAAGGCGGCGCTCGACAAGATGGTCGAGGCGTGGCGCATCGAGCACCCCGAGGTCGGCTTCACCCGCCTGATCGTCGGCGACTGCGGCGGCGGTGAGGGCCACTCGGCCATCGGCTTCACCGGCGGCTGGGACATGGACCTCGCGGTCGAGGTCGGCCGCACCTGGTACGAGAAGGGCTACATCGCCGGCGCGCTGCTCGACGTGCAGGACCTGGTCGACGCCGTCGACGGCGTGATCCGGCTCGGGTCGTCGGCGGTGGTGCCGACGATGGCGGTCCTGCCCCGCGTCCCCCGTGCCGACGCCTGACCCGCGCGTCACCGCGCCCGGCCTCGTCGCGAACTTGGGGCATTTCGACGGATCACCTGTCGAATTCCCCCGAGTTCGCGGCGATGACCTGGCCGCGTCGTGAACTTGGGGGATTCCAACGGATCACGTGTCGAATTCCCCCGAGTTCGCGTCCCGCCAGGAGGGACGCTCGAAGACGAGTGAACGCTCGCCCACTACGATCACCGCACGTGCACAGGGGGGCTGCGCACGGAGTCGCAGGGAGGCACATCCATGCAGATGGACGACATGATCCTCGTCAGCATCGACGACCACATGATCGAGCCACCCGACCTGTTCGAGCACCACGTGCCCGCCAAGTGGCTCGACCAGGCACCCAAGGTCATCCGCAACGAGAACGGCGTGGACGAGTGGCACTTCCAGGGGTCGGCCACCTCGACCCCGTTCGGCATGGCCGCCACCGTCGGTTGGCCCCGTGAGGAGTGGGGCTTCAACCCCGGGTCCTACTCCGAGCTGCGCCCCGGGTGCTTCGACGTGCACCAGCGGGTGCGCGACATGGACGCCAACGGCGTGCTGGCCTCCCTCAACTTCCCCACCATGGCGGGCTTCAGCGCCCGCACCTTCAACGAGGGCGAGGACAAGGACATCGCCCTCATCATGATGAAGGCGTACAACGACTGGGTCATCGACGAGTGGTGCGCCGAGTACCCGGACCGCTTCATCCCGCTCGGCATGGTCCCCAACTGGGACCCCGAGCTGGCGGCCGAGGAGGTGTACCGGATCGGCGAGAAGGGCTGTCGCTCGATCAGCTTCCTCGAGACCCCGCACGTCTACGGCCTGCCCAGCTTCATGTCCGGCCACTGGGACCCCATGCTCAAGGCGATCTGCGACACCAACCAGGTCCTGTCGCTGCACATCGGAGCCGGCTTCGAGGTGATCCGCCGGCCACAGGAGGCGCCGATCGACCACCTGATGGTGCTGGCCACGCAGATCGCGGCGATCACAGCGCAGGACCTGCTGTTCGGCCCGACCTTCCGTGACTTCCCCGACCTGAAGGTGGCGCTGTCCGAGGGCGGGATCGGCTGGGTGCCGTTCTACCTGGACCGCATCGACCGCCACTGGACGAACCAGTCGTGGCTGCACGACGGCAACGAGTTCGGCGGCAAGCTGCCGTCCGAGGTGTTCCGGGAGCACATCCTCGCCTGCTTCATCACCGACCCGTCGGGCCTGCTGCTGCGCGACCGCATCGGCATCGACAACATCGCGTGGGAGTGCGACTACCCGCACACCGACACGACGTGGCCCGAGTCGCCGGAGTTCACCTGGCGCGAGCTCCAGGACGCCGACTGCACCGACGAGGAGATCCACAAGATCACCTGGGAGAACGCGTGTCGCTTCTTCGACTGGGATCCGTTCGCCCACACGGCACGGGAAGACGCCACGGTCGGCGCCCTGCGGGCCCGGGCCGCCGACGTCGACGTGACCCGCATGTCGCGGTCGGAGTGGAAGCAGCGCAACGAGGCCGCCGGCGTCGGCGTCTTCTGATCGTCCCACTCAGGGGGACACTGCGCGGGCGGCGGCCCGACCGCGGGGGATGTGAACTGCGACACTTGCCACACATCGGGGGCGCCGCCCGAGCCGGCACATGCCGGCACCTGACGGCGCACGAGACGTTCCAGACAGCAGACGAAGAGCGATGACCGTCGTCGACCGACGACCGACCACCGGGGGGACCATGCGAGAAGTCCGAGCAGGCGATCGACGGGCGTTCCGTCGACTGACACTTGCGCTCGCCGCCGTCACGGCGTTGAGCCTCGGCGCTGCGGCCTGTGCCGACGACAAGGCGGACTCCGGGTCCACCACGACGGCGTCGGACTCGGGCGGAGGGAGCTCCGAGGACATCCTGGGCACGCCCGACCCCGCCACCGGCGACCCGGTGAAGGTGGGCGTCGTCTCCGACGGTGCCACCCAGGCGTTCGACAACACCTCCGAACTGGTCGCCGCCAAGGCCGCGGCCGACTACTGGAACGAGTACAAGGGCGGCATCGCGGGGCACAAGGTCGAGACCGTGACCTGCGAGACCAAGAACGAGCCGACCGGCGCGACGGACTGCGCCAACAAGATGATCTCCGACGGCGTCGTCGGCGTGGTCGTCGGGCAGTCCGCCGTGGCCGCCGACATCTGGAAGCCGCTGCACGAGGCGAAGGTCCCGGTCATGTTCCTGGCCGCGAGCGGCGAGGGCCCGCTCACCGACCCCGACACCACGTACAACCTCACGAACGGCTACGGCACCCTCTTCACGCTGCCGGTCTCGATCGCCAAGCAGAACGACGCCGAGCGGGTCGCGTTCGTCGTGATCGACGTGCCGCAGGCGCTCGAGGCCTTCGACGAGGCGGCGCCCAAGATGCTCGACGCCGCCGGGCTCGAGTACGACCTCATCAAGGTGCCGATCGGCACCGCCGACATGACCCCGCAGATGCAGCAGGTCAAGAACAGCGGTGCCACGGTCGTCCAGGTGGTCGGCAACGACGCCTTCTGCATCGCGGCGTTCAACGGCCTGAAGGCGGTCGGCTACGACGGCGACATCACCGCCGTCACGCAGTGCATCACCGACGCCACTCGAGAGGCCGTCGACCCGTCCGTCCTCGAAGGGATGTACATCACCGCCACGGCGGCGGTCGGCGACGAGGACGACGAGGGCTACCAGCTCTACAAGGCGACCATGGAGAAGTACGCGCCGGGCACCGAGCCCAACGACAGCATCCCGATGAACGCCTGGGTCTCGATGATGTCGTTCCTCACGGCGCTCGAGAAGCTCGACGGCGACGTCACGACCGAGTCGGTCAACACGACGATCAAGGCCATGGACAAGTCCCTCATGCCGGGTGCGGGCGGCGTCGAGTACCAGTGCAACGGCAAGGCCAACCCGGCGACCCCGGCGGTCTGCTCGGCGCAGGTCCTGCAGGCGCAGCTCGACGGCCAGGGCAACCCGTCCAGCTACTCGGTCGGCGAAGCCGTGGCGGGCTGAGCCGGACCACCATCCGTTCCCATCCGGGCCGGGGAGCTCGCTCCCCGGCCCTCCGGAGTCGCCGTGAACCATCTGGGCAACCTCCTCCTCGGCATCGGCAACGGTGGCGTGTTCGCGGCCCTGGCCGTCGCACTGGTCATCACGTACCGGAGCTCCGGCGTGGTGAACTTCGCGACCGGTGCGATCTCGCTGACGGCCGCGTACATCTACGCGGGACTGCGCAAGGGTGAGCTCCTGCTGATCGTTCCGGGGCTTCCCCGCTCGATCTCCATGGGAGCGCCGCTCAACTTCGCGTCCTCCGCGCTGATCGCCCTGGCCATCGCCGGAGCGATCGGGGCGCTGCTGCACCTGCTGGTGTTCCGACCCATGCGCAACGCGCCGCAGCTGGCCAAGGCCGTGGCCAGCCTCGGCGTGCTCGTCGTGCTGCAGGGGACCCTCGCCACGCGCTTCGGCACGGCGCCGATCAGCGTGGCGCCGCTGTTCCGCTCCGAGCGCTGGGAGATCGGGTCCGTGGGTCTCCTGTCCGACCGCTTCTATCTCGCGGTCACCGTGCTGGCCCTGACCGTCCTCCTCGCCGCGGCGTACCGCTTCACGCGCTTCGGGCTCCTCACGCGGGCCGCCGCCGAATCGCAGACCGGGGCCTACATCAGCCGCATCTCCCCCGACCGGATCGCGCTGGCCAACTGGATCATCAGCGCGGTGGTCGCCGGCATCGCCGGCATCCTCATCGCGCCGCTGAGCCCGCTCACCCCCATCACCTACACGCTCTTCGTCGTGCCGGCGCTCGCCGCCGCCGTGATCGGTCGCTTCGAGTACCTGCTGGTCGCGGCCGTCGCCGGTCTCGGGATCGGGATGCTCCAGTCCGAGGCGACCTCGATCTCGACCTACGACTGGATGCCCGCCACCGGCGGCGCCGAGCTGGTGCCGCTGATCGTGATCATCATCGCCCTCCTCGTCGCCGGTCGCGACATGCCGGCCCGGTCGGGTCTCGTGCGCCAGCCGCTCGGGCGGGCCCCTCGGCCCCGCTCCCTGCTCCTGTCCACCGTCGCCGGGACCGCCGTGGGCGTGATCGCGCTCGTGGCGACGTCGGGCGAGTGGCGGGCGGCGGTGATCGCCTCGATGATCGCCGGGGTCATCGCCCTGTCGCTCGTGGTCGTCACCGGCTACGCCGGGCAGGTCTCGCTCGCCCAGCTGGCGTTCGCCGGGGCCGCCGCCTTCACGCTCAGCGCGGTCACCAGCACGTGGAACCTGCCGTTCCCGATCGCCCCGATCGTGGCGGCGCTGGTCGCCACCGTCGTCGGTGTGCTGGTCGGGCTCCCGGCCCTGCGCCTCCGCGGCGTGGCGCTGGGCGTCGTCACGCTGGCGCTGGCCTACGCGATCGAGGCGGTCTGGTTCCGCAACACCGACATCGTCGGGACATCCGGGGCCGACATCGAACCGCCGACGTTGTTCGGGATCGATCTGAGCGTCGGCATCGGCGCAGCGTTCCCCCGGATCGAGTTCGGGCTGCTCTGCCTCGTCACGCTCGTCGGGGTCGCCGTCGGTGTGGCGTTGCTGCGGCGCAGCTCGCTCGGCTCCGCCATGCTCGCCATCCGCGCGAACGAGCGCTCCGCGGCCGGGGTGGGCGTGAACGTCACCCGCGTCAAGGTGATCACGTTCGCGATCAGCTCGTTCATCGCGGGCCTCGGCGGCTGCCTGATGGCGTACCGCCGGACCACGGTCACGTTCGAGTCGTTCACGGCGCTCGGTGGCCTGGCCCTGCTCGCCACCGTCTACCTGGCCGGGATCACCTCGGTCTGGGGTGGCGTGCTCGCCGGCGTGCTGGCCAGCGCCGGCATCGTCTTCTTCCTCATGGGCCGGATCTTCGAGCTCGGTGGTTGGTACGACGTCATCACCGGCGTGCTCCTGGTGGTGACGCTGATCACCAACCCCGAGGGCCTGGCGCTGTTCGGCCACCAGCTCGCCGACCGGCTCCGCCTCCGCCGTGCCGAGCCCGTCCCCGGACCGGACGTCGCGACGGTCACCGACCTCACCGGTGCCGGCGCGGCACCCGCGGTCGACCTGGCCGAGAACCACCTGGTCGTCACCGGCCTGTCGGTGCGATACGGCGGGGTGACCGCGGTCAGCGACGTCTCCTTCGACGTCCCGGGCGGCACGATCGTCGGACTGATCGGCCCCAACGGCGCGGGCAAGACCAGCGTGATCGACGCCGTCACCGGTTTCGCCCGGAGCGAGGGCACCGTGCAGCTCGGCGGCGAGGACGTGTCCAAGCTTCCGCCGCACGTGCGCGTCCGTCGCGGCATCGCCCGGACCTTCCAGTCGCTGGAGCTGTACGACGACCTCACGGTCGAGGAGAACGTGAGCGTCGCCGCCGAGGGACTCCCGCCCGGGGAGCGGGGCGACGCCATCACCCGGGCGCTCGCGCAGGCGGGGATCTCCGGGCTGCGGTCACGTCCCGCCGGGGACCTGAGCCAGGGCGAACGACAGCTGGTGTCGATCGCCCGGGCGTGCGTGACCGACCCACGGGTGCTCCTCCTCGACGAGCCCGCCGCGGGACTCGACCGGAGCGAGCGCATCCACCTCACCGAGCGCATCCGCCACATCGCCGCGGCGGGGACCGCGGTGCTCCTCGTCGACCACGACGTGTCGCTGGTCCTCGGGGTCTGCGACTCGATCAACGTCCTCGACTTCGGCGCCGTGATCGCCAGCGGCTGCGCGGACGACATCCGCAACGACCGCATGGTGGCCGAGGCCTATCTGGGCGGCGTGCGCGACGAGACGGAGGTCCCGGCATGAGCCGGCGACCGAGCGAGCGCAGCGAGCCGGGCGTGGATGGGGTCCGGGGGCGCAGCCACCGGAGGGTGATCGCGTGAGCCGGCGGCTGGAGTGTCGGAACCTCACTGCGGCGCGGGAGTCGATGGTCGTGCTGCGCTACCTCGACCTGGACGTCGATGCCGGAGAGGTGCTCACGCTCCTCGGGCCGAACGGCGCGGGCAAGACCACGCTGCTCCTCACGCTCGCCGGGCTCCTGCCGGCACGGGGCGGCACGGTGGCGGTCGACGGCGTCGAGCTGCGCAACGCCAGCGCCACGCAGGCCAATCGAGAGGGCATCGTGCTGGTGCCCGACAACCGCTGCCTGTTCACCACGCTCACGGTGGAGCAGAACCTCGAGGTCCCCCGGCGGCGGGGCGGTCCCACGCCGAAGGACATGGTGTCGACGTTCCCCGCACTGGAACGTCGGTGGAAGGTCCACGCCGGTGCGCTGTCGGGCGGCGAGCAGCAGATGCTGGCGATGGCCCGTGCGCTCATGCAGGAGCCGAAGGTGCTGCTGATCGACGAGATGAGCATGGGGCTCGCGCCGCTCGTCGTGGAGTCGCTGTTCCAGACCGTGCGCGGCATCGCGGCGGAGCACGGCACCGCCATCGTGCTCGTCGAGCAGCACGTGAAGCTGTCGCTCGAGGTCGCGGACCAGGCGATCGTGCTCAACCACGGGCAGGTGGTGCTGCGCGACCGGGCAGCCGCGTTGCG
>JAEXGP010000065.1 GCA_023450775.1 Actinomycetes bacterium
TGGGGGACAGCGCGTGGTCGCTCGTCCTCGAGCCGCAGGGCAAGGTCGACGCCTGGTTCCGCCTGACCCGCACCGGCGACCAGGAGCTGCTCGTCGACGTGGACGGCGGGTGGGGCGAGCGCACGGCGGCCCGGCTGCGCCGGTTCCTCCTGCGTGTCGACGTCACGATCGAGGAGGTCGACCGGCGATGCCTGGCGCTCCGCGGGCCGCTGGCGGCGGCCGCGGCAGCCGACGTGGCCGGCGCCGAGCTCACGATCACGGCCGACTGGCGTGGCTTCCCGGGGGTGGACCTGTTCGGTGCCGAGGGCGGGCCGGCTCCGGCCGCTCCCGCCGCCGTGCCGACCCCCGACCCCGTCGCGCTGCACGTCCTGCGGGTGGAGCAGGGCTGGCCGGCCATGGGCCACGAGCTGGACACCGGCACGATCCCCGCCGAGGCCGGGCAGTGGCTCATCGACGCCTCCGTCAGCTTCACCAAGGGCTGCTACACCGGCCAGGAGCTGGTCGCACGGATCGACAGCCGGGGCGGCAACGTGCCGCGCCACCTGCGCGGGTTCGTGCTCGACACGAGCGGCGGCGACGTCGCGGTGCCCGCGCCCGGCACGCCGGTGCTGGCCGACGGGACCGAGCGAGCGACCGTGACCAGCTCGGCCTGGTCGCCCACGCTCGGGGCGCCGATCGCGCTGGGCATGCTGCACCGCAGCGTCGACGCGGGCGTCGTCGTCGACGTCGACGGCGTCCCGGCCACGGTCGTCGACCTCCCGTTCGTCCCGGCCTGACCGGTTCTGTTGCGCGATCTGGGGCAAAGAGGCCGTGGTTCGCGCAACAGAACGGGCGTGGCGGGCGGGTACGGTCGCGTCCCCATGGCCACCTACCTCGACGCCATCGTCGCCCGGCACCGGGCCGAGGCCGCAGATGACGCCCGATCCACCGACGAGCTCGTCGAGGTGGCCCGCGAGCTGCCCCCGACGAGGGGGTTCCGGGCCTCGCTCGCCGGGACGACCGAGCTGGCGGTGATCTCCGAGGTCAAGCGGCGCTCGCCCTCCAAGGGCGACCTGTTCGTGGACCTCGACCCCGCCGCCCTGGCCGCGGACTACCAGGCCGCGGGCGCCACCTGCCTGTCGGTCCTGACCGACACGGAGTCCTTCGGCGGCTCCACCGAGGACCTCGTCGCCGCCCGGGCAGCGGTCGAGCTGCCGGTGCTGCGCAAGGACTTCACCGTGTCCGCCAACGACGTCTGCGACGCCCGGTTGATGGGCGCCGACTGCGTCCTGCTGATCGTCGCCGCGCTCGACGACGCCGAGCTGCGCGACTTCTCCTCGCTCGCCGCCGACATCGGACTGGACGTGCTGGTCGAGATCCACGACGAGGCCGAGCTCGAACGGGCGCTCGCCACGACGTCGGGCGACCTCATCGGCGTCAACCAGCGCGATCTGGTGACGTTCCAGGTCGACCAGGCCCGGGCCGTCCGCATGGCCGGCGTCATGCCCGAGGACACGGTCCGGGTGGCCGAGTCGGGCGTCCGTGGACGCGACGACGCCCTCGCCCTCGCGGCCGCCGGCTACCACGCCGTGCTCGTGGGCGAGCATCTGGTGACCGCGCCCGACCCGGTCGCCGCGCTCACCGAGCTGCGGGTCCCGCTGCGCTGAGCCGGGGAGTCCCGCTGCGCTGAGCCGGGGCCGTCCCGCTGCGCTGAACGCGAGCCTCCGGGAAACCCTCCACGGGGTGACGGGTGCGCGCCGGTAGTTTGCGGTCGTGTTCGTGAAGATCTGCGGCATCACCAACGAGGAGGACGCCCTGATGGCGACGGCCCTCGGTGCCGATGCCGTCGGGTTCGTCTTCGCCCCGAGCACCCGGCAGGTCTCGGTCGGCACGGTGCGCGACATCGCCAAGCGGCTGCCGCCCGAGATCGTGACCGTCGGCGTGTTCCGGGACCAGGCGCCCCAGCTCGTGATCGACACCGTGCTCGAGGCGGGGCTGCGCGCCGTGCAGCTCCACGGCCACGAGTCGCCGCAGGACGCCGCCGAGATCCGGCCCTACGTGCAGGCCCTCATCGTGGCCCTGGCCGTCGGCGACCCCGCGCTGGCCCACGTGGACTCCTACGGCGCGGACGCCCTGCTGCTCGACTCGCCGGTCCCCGGATCCGGCAAGGTCTTCGACTGGGCGCTGGCCGAGGGCGTGCCCGTCGGACGCCGCATGATCCTGGCCGGCGGCCTCACGCCCGACAACGTCGGCGACGCCGTCCGCGAGGTGCAGCCCTGGGGAGTGGACACGTCCACCGGCGTGCAGGTCGACGGCGATCCGCTGCGCAAGGACCCGCTCAAGGTCCAGCGCTTCGTGCGCAACGCCCGGGCCGCCGCCCCGCAGCCGTACCACCCCGAGGGCAACGGCCCGTTCGACTGGGCCGACGCCGGCCTCTGAGCGCCCGCAGCGCCACCGGTTATCGATTCGGAGGGGTCGCGAGCGGGCGCTACCGTGCGCCGACGTGACCGACGCCCGCGACCTCTCGCCCGGACCCGTGATGGGCGAGCCCGACGAGACCGGCCGCTTCGGCCGGTTCGGCGGCCGGTTCGTGCCCGAGTCGCTGATGCCGGCGCTCATCGAGCTCGACGAGGCCTTCCGCGAGGCGTGGGCGGACGAGTCGTTCCGCGCCGAGCTCGACGAGCTGCTGCGGTCCTACGCCGGGCGCCCCAGCCCGCTCACCGAGTGCCACCGCCTGTCCGAGGAGCTCGGCTGCCGGGTGCTGCTCAAGCGGGAGGACCTCAACCACACCGGGTCGCACAAGATCAACAACGTGCTGGGCCAGGCCCTGCTCGCCAAGCGGATGGGCAAGACCCGCCTGGTCGCCGAGACCGGCGCCGGCCAGCACGGCGTGGCCACGGCCACTGCGGCGGCGCTGCTCGGCATGGAGTGCCTCGTCTACATGGGCGAGGTCGACATGGCCCGCCAGGAGCTCAACGTGTTCCGCATGCGCCTGCTCGGCGCCGAGGTCACGCCGGCGCTGTCGGGGAGCCGCACGCTCAAGGACGCGGTGAACGAGGCCATGCGCGACTGGGTCGCCACCGTCGAGAACTCCCACTACTGCCTGGGCTCGGTGATGGGCCCGCACCCGTACCCCTGGATGGTGCGCGAGTTCCACCGGGTGATCGGCATCGAGGCCTCGGCCCAGTGCGACGAGCTGCTCGGCGGCCCGCCCGACGTGGTCGTGGCCTGCGTGGGCGGCGGGTCGAACGCGGCCGGCATCTTCTCCGGCTTCGCCGAGGTGCCGTCGGTGGAGCTGATCGGCGTGGAGCCGGCCGGCGGCGCGGCGGTGGGCGACGGCGTGCCCGGCATCGTCCACGGGATGCACAGCTACCTGAAGCAGGACGAGTTCGGCCAGGTCATGGAGGCCGAGTCGATCTCCGCCGGCCTCGACTACCCGGGCGTCGGTCCGGAGCACTCGCACCTGTCCGACGCCGGTCGGGCCCGCTACGTGCCGGTCACCGACGCCGAGGTCGTGGAGGCCTTCGTGCTGCTGAGCCGCACCGAGGGCATCATCCCGGCGCTCGAGTCGGCCCACGCCCTGGCCTGGGTGGCCCGGGAGCGGGCCGAGCTGGCGGGCCGCAGCGTGCTGATCAACCTCTCTGGGCGGGGCGACAAGGACGTGGCCCAGATGATGGACGTCCTGGCGGACCGGCTGTGACGGCCACGGCGGACACCTCGACCGGCGCGGCCCCGACCCTCGACCTGGAGGCCACGCTGCGGGCCCGGCGGACGGACGGCGCCAAGTGCCTGGTCCCGTACCTCACCGGCGGCCTGTTCCCCGGCGAGCAGGGCGACTGGACCGACGTGCTGCGGGCCGTCGCCGCGGCCGGTGCGGACGGCATCGAGGTCGGCATCCCGTTCTCGGACCCGGTCATGGACGGCCCGGTCATCCAGGAGGCGTCCGAGCTGGCGCTCCGCTCGGGGGCCACGCCGCCGGGGATCCTCGAGGACCTGTCCCGCGCCGACATCGGCGTGCCGCTGGCCGTCATGACGTACGTGAACCTGGTGTACCGGTTCGGCTACGAGCGCTTCGCCGCCACCGCCGCCGCGAGCGGCGTGTCGGCCGCGATCCTGCCCGACGTGCCGCTGGAGGAGTCCGGCGACTGGTGCGCCGCGGCCGACGCGGCCGGCGTGCAGACCGTGATGCTGGCGGCGCCGACCGCGCCCGACGAGCGACTCGAGCGCATCGTCGAGCGCGCTCGTGGCTTCGTCTACGCCGTCGGGCTGATGGGCGTGACGGGGGAGCGCGACCACCTGGCCGGCTCGGCGACGGTCATCGCCCGCCGGCTCAAGGAGATCACCGACGTGCCGGTCCTGGTCGGCGTGGGCATCTCCACACCGGAGCAGGCGGTCGAGGTGTGCGAGGTGGCGGACGGCGTCGTCGTCGGCTCAGCGCTCGTGCGCCAGGTGCTGCAGACGCGCTCGCCCGAGGCGGCGGCGGACCTCGTCGGGTCGTTCCGCGACGCGATCGATCGCGGCTGACCGCGCCCGCGGACGAGCTCGCGCGAGCCTCGGAGGGGCCTCCCAGAGGTCCTCGAGGGCCCTCCCGGGGGCCTCCGGGGCGCTCCCGCCGATTCGCGCGGAGCGCGCGAATCCTTGGAATTGCAGGGGAATAGCTCGCTTCGGGCCCCGCGACGTGATAGTTACATCGTCGTAATTCACCGTCATCGTCGACCAGTCCTCCGGGGGGTCGACCAGGAGGAATCATGAACAAGACCGAACTGGTGGAGACGATCGCCCAGCGGACCGACATCGCCAAGAAGGACGTCCAGTCCGTCCTCGACACCTTCGAGGACATCGCCGGCGAGATCGTGGCCAAGGGCAAGGACGCGCTGACCATCCCCGGCTTCCTGAAGTTCGAGCAGACCCACCGGGCCGCTCGCACGGGTCGCAACCCGCAGACGGGTGAGACCATCCAGGTGCCGGCGTCCAACGCCGCCAAGGTGACGGCTGGCGCCAAGCTCAAGAACCGCGCCAAGACCGGCAGCTGAGCCGGCGATCCCAGCGGGATCGCCACCATCGAGACGACGAAGCCGCCCACCCGGGCGGCTTCGTCGCGTCCCGGGTCGTCCACCGACGAGGTCGCGGCCACCTAGTCTCGCCGCCATGGCGAAGCTCGAGATCGGTGACAAGGCCCCTGCGATCGGCCTGAAGGACCAGCACGGCGAGACGGTGCGTCTGTCGTCGTACAAGGGCCGGAAGGTGCTCGTGTTCTTCTACCCGAAGGCCAACACGCCGGGCTGCACCACCCAGGCCTGCGGCCTGCGCGACGTGGCCGGCGAGGTGGGCGACACCGCCATCCTGGGGATCAGCCCCGACACACCCGACAAGCAGGCCAAGTTCGACGAGAAGTACTCGCTCGGCTACCCGCTGCTGGCCGACACCGAGCACAAGGTCGCCGACGCCTACGGCGTGTGGGGCGAGAAGAAGCTCTACGGCCGGGCGTTCATGGGCATCATCCGCTCGGCGTTCCTGATCGACGAGAAGGGCAAGGTCGAGCAGGCCTGGTACAAGATCAGTCCCAAGGACACGCCGATCAAGCTCCTGAAGGCCCTCGAGGGCTGACCTCCGTTTCTGACCACCGAGAACCGCGCTGGGGCGTGCTCCCGGTCATGGGAATCGCAGTGCCCGGGGCGACGGGACCGCCACCGGCTCGCTCAACAGTTTGTTGAAGTCGGGTCTTCACGGCCGGGCAACAGCGCCGTAACAGCCCCGGGCCAGTCTCGGGGCATGTCACTGCCCACCTCCGCCGGGACTCCCGAGCGGGCCGCGGCGATCGACGCGGTCCGCTCGGCGGTGCCCCACGTCACGATCAGCGACGACGTCGGCCTGGTCGGTCGTCGCTCCACGGACCGCTCCGCGCTGCTGGGCCCGCACATGGCGGCGCAGACCGCCGACTCGCTCGCCGAGGCGGTCGCCACGCCGGCCGACGAGGCCCAGGTCGTGGAGCTGCTCGCCGCCTGTGCCCGCCACCGCGTGCCGGTCGTGCCCCGCGGTGCCGGCACCAGCAACTTCGGCCAGACGATCCCCCTGGACGGCGGCATCGTCGTCGACCTCAGCGCGCTCACCGGCGTGATCGCCGTCGGCGACGGCTCCGTCCGGGCGCTGGCCGGCACCATGCTCGACGACATCGACGAGGCGCTCGAGCCCCACGGCGCCGAGCTGCGCATCCACCCGTCGAGCAAGCGCATGTCGACGATCGCCGGATTCGTGATCGGCGGCCACGGCGGGATCGGGTCCATGCGCTTCGGCGGGCTCGCGGACGTCGGCAACGTCATCGGCCTGCGAGTGGTGACGGCGGAGGAGGAGCCCCGGGTCCTGGAGCTGCGGGGTGCCTCGACGTCGCTCGTGCAGTTCAGCTTCGGAATGAACGGGGTGGTCACCGAGGTCGAGGTCGCCACCACCGCCCGCCGCGAGTGGCGCGACGTGATGTTCAGCTTCGACGACCTGGGCGCCGCCATGCGCTTCGGCTGTGACATGACGGTGGCTGACGGGCTGGAGCTCAAGAACTGCATGCCCATGAACGCCGCCCTGGCGTCGCACCTCACGCCGCTCCAGGAGTTCCTGCCCGAGGGCAGGGACGCGGCGCTCGCGATGGTGGCGCCCTCCGCGCTCGAGGGGGCCGCGGACGTGGCCCGTCGCCACGGCGGCCGCATGACCATGGACGTCCGCACGGGCGAGGGACCTCGGGGGTTCCCGGGCTACGAGTACACGTGGGGCCACGCCATGTGGTGGCTGCGCAAGAGCCAGCCGACCCTGGCGGCCGTGCTGTTCCTGCTCCCCGAGGAGCGCCCGGTCGAGTCGCTGCTCGAGCTCGTGGAGCGCACGCCGGGCGACCCGTGGGTGGGCTGCACGTGCCAGCGCATCGGCGGCCGGCCCAGCCCGCAGGTCGCCTACGGCATCGACGGCTCGGTGCCGGGTCGGCTGGCGGAGGTGTCGGCGATCGCCGAGGAGCTCGGGTGCCTGGTGGTGAACAACCACCGTCCAAAGCTCACGAGCTCGTCCATCCGGGGCTTCTCGGCCGAGCAGCGGGCGTTCAAGGCGGACGTCGACCCCCACGGCATCCTCAACCCCGGCAAGCTCGAGGACCCCGATCCGGATGACGGGGTCGTCACCGGGACCGAGGCCGACGCCATGACCGCCAGCGGATGGGCCAGTCGTTTCGGCTCCCACGCCGCACCCGTCACGTCCGGCTCCGGCTCCTCGGCCGGGTACCGGTGAGCACGCTCGTCCTGACCGGTGGCGTCGGGGTCGACGGGTCGCAGCTCGAGCTCCGGCTCGACGACGACAGCGGAACCGTCCTGGACGCAGGTGAGGTCGTGCGTCCGGCCGAGGGTGAGGCGGTGCTCGACTGCACCGGCCAGGTCGTGCTGGCCGCGCCGGCGGAGCCGCACCTGCACCTCGACAAGGTGGACACCGCCTGGCGCCTGAAGAACCCGACCGGCGAGCTGATGGACGCGGTGCGGGTCTGGACGGGCGGCATCGACCTGCTCGACGCGGACGAGGTGCGAGACCGGGCCGTCGGGACGATCGACGACTACGTCGCCAACGGGTGCACCGCCATCCGGTCGCACGTGAACCTGGCGCCCACGTCGGGCCTGGCGCCGCTGATGGGGCTGCTGGCGGCCCGGTCCGCCGTCGCCGACCGCTGCGACGTGCAGCTGGTGGTCCTGGTCAAGGGTCCGCTGCGCGGCGACGGCGAGGGCCCGACCGCGGCGCGGGCGCTGATCCGCCGCGCCGTCGACCTGGGCGTGGACCTGGTGGGCGGCGCCCCGCACTCCGCGCCCGACCCGGCGTCGGACGTCGAGGTCCTTATGGCGCTCGCCGCCGAGATGGGCGTGGGCGTGGACCTCCACACGGACGAGACCCTGGACCCCTCCCACACGTCGCTGTCGGTGATGGCCGAGGAGGCCGAGCGCCACGGACTCGGCGGTCGCGTCGCTGCGAGCCACTGCGTGAGCCTGTCCATGCAGCCGGTCGACCACCAGCTCGCGGTGGCGGCACGGCTGGCCGAGACGGGCGTGTCCGTGATGGCGCTGCCGTCGACCAACCTCTGGCTGCAGGGCCGCCACGCGCCCGTGGGCACCCCTCGCGGTGTCACGGCCGTGCGGCGCCTGCTGGACGCCGGCGTGGTCGTCGGCTCGGGCGCGGACAACCTGCGGGACCCGTTCTGCCCCGCCGGACGAGCCGACCCGTTCGAGACCGCCACGCTGCTCGCCCTCACGGCCCACCTGTCGCCGGCCGAGGCGTGGTGGGCCGTCACCGGCGGCGCGCGTCGGGCCATGGGCGTGGACGGCGGCACGCTGACGGTCGGCGCCCCGGCGGACGTGCTCGTCGCCCGGGGCCGTGACCTGGAGGACGCGATCGCCCGGGCCTCGGCCGAGCGGACGGTGCTGCGACGCGGCCGCCTGGTCGCCCGCACGACGCTCGAGCGCACGATCGTGCGCTGAAGGACGCGGGGCGGTCAGGCCGGTCGGTCGCCCTCGATCAGCAGCCCTCGATCAGCAGCCCTCGATCAGTCGCGCTCGGCGTCGAGCTCCTTGAGGCGCTGCTCGAAGTCCTTGTCGGCGGAGTTCAACGCGATCTTGCGGCCGGCGGCGATCGCACCGATGGCGATGGCGATCAGCACCAACCAGCGCAGCCAGTGCGAACCGCCACCGGTCTCGTCGTTGGAGGATTCTGAAGAGTCGGTCATGGCCGACACGCTACGGCATCCCGCTAGAGTTCCGACGCTCGCCCGGGTGGCGGAATGGCAGACGCGGCGGACTCAAAATCCGCTGTCCGAAAGGGCGTGTGGGTTCAAGTCCCACCCCGGGCACTCCCATCGGCCGTGCGGCCGGAACTCCGGTCGTCTCGCGCCCGATGAGGTTCCCGAGCGTCCCGAGAACCGGGACCTCAGTCGAGCGTGGTGTCCTGGCACTCCGGCGTCGGTGCGAACTCGGGAACGCCGTCGATGAGATCGTCGGGCGCGGTGTAGTTCCAGCGAGCAGACTGCTGGTCCAGGTAGTCGGGGACGAGCATCCCCTGGTTGGAGGGGAGGTAGCCGGTGACCGCCTGGTACTGGTGCACCGCTCCCTCGAGCTGCTCCTTGTCCACCATGCACGTCACCGGTCGGCTGTTGGACCAGCGCAGGACGCCGATGACTGCGACGCCGGCGAGGACGGCCAGGATCGACAGCACGACCAGTACCTCGACCAGCGTGGCGCCGGCCTGTCCGCTCGTCCGCTCGGCGTGCCGGAGCAGGTTCACGGCAGGCGACGACGATGCTGGAACTCGAAGCCCGACAGCGGCGGCGTGGTTGGCGCAGCCATCGCTGGTGTGAGATCCCGAGTTCGGCGCCGTGCCGCAGCGACGAGCACCATACCGGCGATCAGCAGCAGCGAGCCGAGCGTGAGCAACGCCCGCGGATCGCCACCGGTCAGTGCCAGCACGGCGGACTGTGCGCTTGCCTTGTCCACGCCTCCTGTCGACAGGACGGATGGCGGCGGAGCTGGCGCTGAAGTGTCGGCTGTGGGAGGTGACGGCGCCCGCTCGGGATCGACATAGAGGAGTCGGTTCGGGGACAGGTCGCCCGGATCCTTGACGATGCCGCCAGTGGCTTCACCGACGACGGCGGCCTCGACCTGAGCCGGCGTTCGCCACGGGTCCTGAGCGAGGATCACCGCTGCAGCACCGGTGACATGCGGCGCGGCCATCGAGGTTCCACTCAAGGTCGTAAGCCCGCCTGTCTCAGCGGACGCTGAGACGATGTCCTCGCCCGGAGCGAACAGATCGAGGCACGGGCCATGGTTCGAGTCCGAAGACCGGCTGTCATCGGGAGTGGTCCACCCGACCACGAGCACGCCGGGGACTTCAGTTCCCATCGAGCCGAGGCAGGCCGACTCGTCCTCGTTGCCGCCCGCAATCACGAGGGTGATGCCTGCGGCCGTCATACTCCGGACTGCGAGTTCGGCCGCGCCGTTGCGGGTTCCGCCGGCGCTGTAGTTCACGATGCCTCGCTGGCCGGCTGGATGGTGGGCGACGATCCAATCCATGGCTTCGACCTTGGTCGACGGGAGGGTGGCTCCCTCGCAGTTGAGCACCCGAACGGACACGAGAGTCACGCCTGACGCGATGCCGACGTTCGCACCGCCGATCGTTCCCGCCACATGGGTCCCGTGTCCGTTGCAGTCATTGGTTCCGAACCCGTCACGGACGAAGTCCGCACCGCTCTTGAGTCGATCGCCGAATTCGGGGTGCGGACTGATGCCGCTGTCCAGCACGTACACGATCACACCGCTTCCGTCGTGCGGTGACGTGTAGGAGTCGGACAGGGGCAAGGCCCGCTGGTCGGTGCGGTCGAGTCCCCACGGGACGACCGGCTTCGGTGGGGTCGTCGTGGTGGTGGTCGTGTCGTCGGGCAGGAGCGTCGACGTCGTGGTCGTCGACGTCGTGCTCGTGGACGATGTCGAGGTGGTCGTCCCGTCGGGATCCTCTTCGTCGACCGGAACGAGCTCGTCCTCCGGCAACGTGATCTCGACGTCCTTGTCGACCGTTGCGACCCCGGGGACCATGTCGATCGCCTCGGGCACCGCGGCGGTCGTGACGACCGCTCCTCGGATCACCGTGCCGAACGTGCGCTCCACGGTCACCGGGACCGTTCGCTGCACCTCTGCGAGCACGGCGTCCGCGTCAGCGTTGTCGTCGAACGTGAGGAGGTAAGTCTCCTCCTCCTTCGTCGCACCCGCGGCGCCGACCCCGGCGCCACCGACTGCCAACGCGCAGGCCAACAGCACTGCGACGAGAACCCGCTTGCGCATCGCCCGGTCCTTCCCCTCGTGGCGCCTCCCCATGGCGCCCGCTCCCTGGACCGCACTCTAGGCGTCGCGGACGAACCCTGACGGATATTCAGGAATTGACGTCGGTCGTCCAGGACCCGGAGCTCGGGTCGCATCGCGCCCGATATGGGGTCCAGACGTCCCGAGGTCAGGCTGACGGCGGCAACCGGGTCCTGATCAGGAACCGGTCTCGTCGGTGTCGTTGCGGTCCTCGAACGCCGCGGCCAACTCCGCGGCACCGGCCACGTCGAGCTCCTCGATCGGCACCGGCAACGGCAGCCGCCAGTTGGGGTGCTCGTCGACGGTGCCCGGCAGGTTCGGTCGCCGGACCTGGCCGACCGCGTCCTCGAGCGTCGCGATCACCAGGTCGCTGCCGGCTCGGTCGAGGGCGCGGTGCGCCGCGACCGACACGCGGTGCGCACCGGCCACGTCGTGTGGCACGGACGCAGGGTCGTCCAGCCCACCCATGGCGGCCAGCCGTTTCAGTCGGGCCAGCAGCAGCTCGTCCTCCTCCGGCGCGTCCGGCAGGCCCGCCGCCGAACGGTCGGCCACGTCGGTCCCGGTCCACATGCCGGCGACGGTGGGGAGGTCGTGCGTGCTGAGCATGGCGACCGTGGTCGACGGCCACTCGGCCGGGGGGTCGTCCTCGAACCAGCCGACCTTGTAGCCGTAGACGCCGCGCTCGGCCATGGCCTCGCGCACCTCGGGCTCGACCGTGCCGAGGTCCTCGCCGACGAGCACGGCGCCGGCACGCGCCGCCTCCATGCACGCCAGGTCGAGCAGCTCCGCCTCGAACCCGTAGACGTACGCGCCGTCGAGCGCCTGGGCGCCCGGTGGGATGCAGTACAGGCGGAACAGCCCCATGGCGTGGTCGATGCGCAGCAGGCCGGCGTGGCGGAAGATCCGTCGCAGCGTGTCGATCCACGGCCCGTACGCAGCGGCGCGCAGCTTCCACGGCACGTACGGCGGCAGTCCCCAGTCCTGGCCGAGGGGGCCCAGGTCGTCGGGCGGCGCGCCGATGCGGCAGCCGAGGGCGAGCAGATCCTGGTCGACCCAGGCGTCGGAGCCGTCGGGGTCGAAGCCCACGGGCAGGTCGGCCATCAGCTCCGCCCCCGCGTCCGCCGCTGCGGCGAGCTGCCCGCCCGTGAGCAGCTGGATCCAGCGCCACCGCTCGACGTCGTCCGCGAGCTCCTCGGTCGCCCGGGCCGCGCCGGCGAGACCGGGGTGGCGGGCGTCGGCCGGGAACGACGACCACCCGCCGCCGTGGTGCTCGGCGAGCGCGCAGAACCGTGCGTGCGCCAGGAGCCCGTCGTCGCCGTCGGCACCGGCCAGCAACGTGCGGGTCTCCTCGTGGTGGCGCACGAGGTCCCAGATCTCGCGCAGGGCGGCGGACTTCAGCCCCCAGACCGCGTCGCGGTCGATCGTGGGGAGCGTGGACAGCTCGCGACCCGCTCGTGCCGCGGACGTCAGCTGCTCGCCGAGCAGCTCGGAGCCGGGGACGTCCTCCACGCGCAGGTACAGCGGCGACCAGAACCGCCGCGTCGACGCGTAGTAGGGCGACGGCTGCTGCGAGGGCAGCGGGATGGGCGCGCCGAGCGGGTTGTGGGCGAGCACCGATGCGCCCCGGTCCCGGGCCCAGCGCGCCAGGTCGGCCAGGTCGGCCAGGTCACCGTGGCCCCAGCTCTCCTCGGACCGCGCCTGCGCGAGCTGCACCGAGAAGCCCCAGGATCGCTCGGCCTTCCGGCACCGGCCGGGCACCGAGAACACGTGGGTGACGTGGCCGCCCTCGGACGTCAGCGTGTGCGCGCCGAGCGGCAGGTCGTGGGGGAGCGCGTCGACGACGTCGAGCTCGGACCCGTCGTCGAGCTCGAGCAGGCCGGGCGACCAGACCGCTCGGTCGTCACCCGGTCGGACGAACCAGAGCGAGGGACCCTCGGGGGGACCGTCGGGTTGGTCGTCGCCACCCATGGCCGATCGCAGCGCGGCGCGGGAGGACTCGTCGGCGCGGTGCCAGTTCCCGTCCGTGCCCCACCACCCGTCGGCGATCCCGAAGGCGTCGCGCCCGTCGCTGTCACCCTCAGACACCTCCACGTTTCTACACTTCCTCCATGCCGTTCCTGGTCGAGCGCCGCCTCAGGGCCGTGGGTCGTCGGCTCGGCGCGCTCCGTGAGGAGCTGGCGATCGCGGACGAGCAGCTGGCGCACTTCGCGGACATCTCGGACGACTCACGTATCCGCTCGCTCGTGTCCGAGACCCCGCTCGCCGATCAGGAGCACCGCGAGGCCGAGCGGACGACGGCGGCGATGGCCCGTCACCGCGCCGAGCTGGTCGAGCAGATCAGCCGGTTGGAGGCGGAGCAGGACGACCTGCTCGACCGCCTACACTGACGCTCTCCCCGGCCGACGTCGCACGCCGCCGGGGGCCGGGACGGGCCCGAGAGACGAGGACGGTGGGCAACGGTGCCAACCAAGGTCGTGGTCGCAGAGGACGAGGCCATCATCAGGATGGACCTCCGGGAGCTCCTCCAGGAGGAGGGCTACGAGGTCGTGGCGGAGTGCGGGCGCGGTGACGAAGCCGTCCGCCTCGTCCGCGAGCTCCGACCCGACGTGGCGCTGCTCGACATCAAGATGCCCGGCATGGACGGCATCTCCGCAGCCCGGGAGATCGCCGTCGACCGGCTGGCCGCGGTCGTGCTGGTGACCGCGTTCTCCCAGCGCGAGCTGATCGAGGAGGCCAGCGACGCCGGGGTGCACGGGTACGTGGTGAAGCCGTTCGAGCGCCACGACCTGGTGCCCGCCATCGAGGTGGCGATCGCCCGGTTCCGGGCCGAGTCCACGCTCGTCGAGCAGGCCGAGTCGGCCGAGGGTCGCCTGGAGGCCCGCAAGGTGATCGACCGGGCCAAGGGCATCCTCATGGACGCCCACGGCATGAGCGAGCAGGACTCCTACGGCTTCATCCAGAAGACGGCCATGAAGGACCGCCGCCAGATGCGCGACGTCGCCCAGGACGTCATCGACGGCGCGCTGGTCCCCGCCGAGTCCGCCTGATCCGGCGTCACACCACTTGACGTAGCCTCCGGTCGTGCCGACCGTGATGCTCGTCGACGGGAACTCGCTCACCTACCGGGCCTTCTTCGCCCTGCCGACCGACCTGGCGACCGCGTCGGGTCAGGTCACCAACGCGGTCTTCGGGTTCACGTCCATGCTGCTCAACCTGGTGCGGGACCACCGGCCCGACCAGGTGGTCATCACGTTCGACCGGCCCGAGCCCACGTTCCGGCACCAGAAGGTCGACACCTACAAGGGCAACCGCGAGTCCGCGCCCGACATCCTCCGGGAGCAGATGGGCCTGGTCCGCCAGGTGGTCGGCACGCTGCAGCTCCCGGTGGTCGAGATCGCCGGCTGGGAGGCCGACGACGTGATCGCCACGCTCACCGACCAGGCGGTGGCCCGGGGCGACGACGTCATCATCGTCACCGGCGACCGGGACAGCTACCAGCTGGTCAAGGACCCGCACGTGAAGGTGCTCTACAACCGCCGCGGCGTGTCGGACTACGCGCTCTACGACGAGGCGGGGATCCTGGAGCGCACCGGCGTCCGGCCCGACCAGTACGTCTGGTACGCGGCGCTGCGCGGCGACCCGTCGGACAACCTGCCGGGCGTGCCCAAGGTGGGCGAGAAGACGGCGGCGAAGCTCGTCACCACCTACGGCGACCTCGACGGCATCTTCGCCCACACGGCGGACCAGACCCCCGCGTTGCGCAAGAACCTGGAGGAGCACGAGCAGCAGGCTCGCACGAACGCGGAGCTCATGGCGCTCGTGCACGACGTGCCGCTCGAGGTCGGGCTCGACGACCTGGCCCAGGGCACGGTCGAGGTCGACGAGGTGCTCCAGCTGTTCGGCCTGCTCGAGTTCCCCAGCCTGGTGCCCCGGCTGGCCGAGGCGTGGCCCGACGTCTTCGGCGACGGCGCCGCGGTCGTCGCCGACGCGCCGGTGCTCGAGGCCGAGGTCACCGAGGCCGCCTCGCCCACCGACGCCGCCGACGTGCTCGAGC